>JAQBXL010000166.1 GCA_027624135.1 Chloroflexota bacterium | reverse complement strand
CAGGTACTTGTTGTCACCGGTTGCGTCGGCGATGACCGTCAGACCAACTATGGCAGATGCCTGGCCCACCACGTCTTCAGAGGTGATACCCACTAGGTGGCTGTCGGCGATATCCCCGGCCAAAGCCAGCGCATCTCCGGCAATTACTGAGTCCTCTGCCGTTGAGGAGCGGTAGATCAAGGCCCGCACGGCGGCGGCCGCCTCAGTGGAAGACTCTGGGTCGCGCTCCTGCAAAGCCTGAAACAGCCCGCTAGCAGCGCCTTCAAACATGTCGTGAGAGTCGGGGTTTGCATAACGGCTGCCCGAGGCGGTAATTAGCGCCACATCGGACAAGGCATGCAGCATCACCCAGTTGCCCGTGTAATCCAGGCCCCCGTCGGAGTCGCGATACAGACCATCCTCCATATTCAGCAGGTTTTGCATGGCGTATTGGCCTTGCATTTGGGACAACATAGCCACCATTACACCGACAAACCGTTGCTGGGCGCCGAAGTCGTCCGCCGGTGTCCCAAAATGGGCGTTGGCGAAGTTGTGGGCCCACTGGCTCTCTTTCAGCATGGTCTCTGCTTGGCCTCTTACCCCCACGGTCTCGTCAAAAGTGCTGGGATCTAGCCTAAGCCCTTCAAAATCCAGGGGATCGAATTGGCGCGGGTCGTTCAATAGGGTGGAACTGCCGGAGGCATACACCGCCTGCAAAGGCATCATGTTCTGAGGCACCATTACCTGGTCGTTGGGATTTTGGGCTACCATCTGCATTGCGCCCTGCATCATTTCCATAGGCGGCATAAAAGGAATTCCCATGCCCGACGCCATTACAAAAGGCCCGAACTGGTCTCGGGAGAGCCAGTAGCCCTGCCAGATCATGGCCGCCGGAATAAACTCTGGGTCGCCGCCCTGGATTCCGCTGCCCGCCACTTCAATTACTGCTGGAGTGGCAGTCGGGATGGGAACTGCCGTTGCCGTAGGTGCAGTAGTAGGCAACGGTGTGGGCGTTGCACCAGTGCACGCCACAGCCAGTATTCCAATTACTGCGACTATCATAGCAAAGGTCTTGGTCTGAAACCGGGGCAAAGTTTTCTTCAATTCTAGCCTCCTCGTCTTGATTTATTCCGGGCAACCCTATTCAATAATGATGTTGTCCCCGAATACCTTAGCTAAAGACCCACGGAAGTTCAGTAGCCTGGCATACATACCATTGAGCCAAACTGAGGCAGGCGCTAATGAACATCTCGGTTGTGCTCAGCGATTCGAGCTTCTACCACCTCAAGAAGCCGATCTGGATTGTGGACGACCCAGGCGTGGTCTACTACCTGCTCGTTATGGATTCCCATCATAGTAAAGGGCGTGGCAACGGCGATTACGTTCATGCCCGCCGCGACACCGGCCCGCACCCCGTTGGGTGAATCTTCCAGCACCAGGCACTCCTCCGGAGGAACATCCAGCCTGGTAGCAGCCAGCAAGTATATCTCCGGGTCGGGTTTAGCGCGCTGTACGTCTTCCCGGGTGAGCACCACGTCCAGGGATTTTTCCAAGTCTAAAGACTTCAGCACGTGGGCGACTTCTTGTCGGTAGGACATGGTCGCCAGACCTGTTTTGCAGTAGGTTTCTCGGGCGACGCGCAGCAGGCTCACCGTGTGGGGCCATTGGTTGTCTCGAATGACTTGAGGGTCTGCCACCACAGAGTCGTAGATCTGCTTACGCATTGCGGTTAAAACTTCCCACGGCTCAGCGACTCCGTATTCCTGGAGCAGCGGGCTGAGGTCAGGCTCCAGTTCGAGCCGAGTGACGATGTGACGAGAGGCCACGTCGCGGGATGCCCCGACGATCTCCCGATAGGCTTCCACCGCACGACCATCAGGCTCGGCCAGATTGCGCAGGCGCTGGACCGCGGTGGCGTACGCTTGCGCCTTCAGTTTTTCCGACTGCACCAGCGTTCCGTCGAGGTCGAATATTATGGCTCTGATCATTGCTTCCCCCTCTAGGGTCTTAATCCAAGACACATTCTGAATTTTGACATCCTGCTAGATTCCCCTATGCCGGGAAAGTCGCTAAGGGAAAACGCACCACCAATCCTAGAAGCGGAGGGTTCACAACCTTTGCTCTATGATCCGCATCAACTGGTCCCGGTCGGTTATCTCAATATGTCTGCGGCCGGTAGCCACCGCATTGCTCTGCTTGAAGCGATCAAGAACCACGGTGAAGCTCTCCCGCAGGCATCCCACCATTGTGGCCAACTCTTCATGGGAGTGCCCGGCAATGGTGTTGGTTTCCTGGTCAGCCAGCCGAAGCAACAGATTGGCCACCCGACCGGTGAGGTCGTTGAAAGCCATTTCTTGCAGAAACGCCCTGGCCTGTTGCAGCCTTTGGGTAACCACCTCGACTACCCGAATCGCCACCTGGGGATATTCCAGCATTAGCTCTTCCAGATCGTGGCGGCTGAGGACGCAGATCACACAGTCTTCCCGCGCCACCGCGTACGTTCCTTCAAGGTGCAGATCAACGAGAGACATCTCCCCAAAGAAGGTGTTCTGCTCCACGATGGCCAGGGTGAGCTTCCTTCCGTCGGAAGACTGCCGATATAGCTCGACTTCCCCTGCCTTCAGCAGGAAAAGAACTTCCGCTCCTTCCGCTCCAAAGATCATGGTACCCTTGACCGCCGTCCGCATTGGAGTCTGGTCCATCAGCGCTTCGATCTGATCTTTAGCTAGGTCCTGGAAGATGTCCATAGCGCTCAACAACTCAAGCTTGTCCGCTTCTTTGGGATAGGGCTCCGGGGCATAGAACTTCAGAGCGGACGCTGAGTTATCTGACGGGGAATTTCTTCGTCTCGGCAATATGCTCATGTTTTTAGCCCTCCAAATCCAACTGGTCCAGCCAAAGTTGCAGCTCGGTCTGACTGGGGTTGCCCAAGAATATCGTCTTATCGCCAAAGGTGTACGTGGGCACGCCAAACACCGATTCCCGTCCGGAATCTGGCTCGGCTGCCAGATCAATGACCTGGACTCCCAGCCCTGGCGCTGCTCCTTGCACCCACTCGGCCAACTCCTGGGCTCTTTTGCAGCCGCGACATCCCTTCGACACGAAAACCTTTAGAACCTTTGTTGCTGTTCCCATATTTTCTTAGATGCAAAAGAAACTGTTTGGATGAACCCTTCGGACGAGCATCGTTTCTAGCCACCAGTTTTGGCGTCACGTATCCCTAATGTCGGGCAAAACTTCTCCCAAAAATTACAAAAAATCTGTTTGGCAGATTGCGAAGGCCCCGATCGTCAAGCTTTGTATGGGAGACCACCGAACTTTTACTGCCCTGGTGACATCCTAGTAATTGACACGGTTGTTAGAACCAACTGGTTCAAAAGGAAAGACAAGGAGACTGGAAATGCCTGATTGAAGCGAAATATCAGTTGGAGTTCAAGTTACCAAGAAAGGAGGTAAGAGATGACTAACGAGGAATTGAGGATTCAGTCCCAAAAAACGGCGCCCCAGATCAAGATCGCCGGAGGGATTTGGGTCGTGGGAATGATGATCATCATGGTGGCTTCGGTCATTTGGGTGGTGTTGGCGGTATTTGCTGGCGACTATTACTCAAGCAGCAAGCCCGTTCGGGACGCTGCGGAAGCTGGTTCGGGACTGCTGTCCCAACTGGCGATTATCCAGGGGATAAAGGCCTGGTTGATACCGCTTTCGTTCCTGGGCATGGCGACATACTTGCTGGGCTTTGGGTTCGCCTTCGCCAACATTCTGCAGAATGTCCGGCTGCGCGGTGACACCATGGCGGCGGCTTTACCCGAACTCAAGGCCCGCAAAACCCAGGGTTAGGTAGGGCAAGCCCCAACCGATCCCTATTAGAGAAGTTATTTTGGAGGAAACAAAAATGGCAACTAGAACAATATCCGCAAGGGCGCAGACAACTGTCCAAGACCTGGTAGTCCCTTCTACCCAGCTACCGGTCCGAGTGACCGGCATGCAGAGCATGGCCAGCAAAATGTGGATCCCCTTCATTGGCATGGGGTTCATGATAGTGCTGGCGGCGCTGGTTATCGGAATTGTAACCTCTGCCAGCGCCGCGGACTGGTTCTCCTTTTCCAAGGCAACCCGCGAGGCGGCAGCAACCGGATCACCGCTGGCGCTCGAGAAGGCTTTCGTCGAATCCACCAAGGCATGGCTGCCCGCCTTTAAGTTCCTGGGTGTCGGCATGATCTTGGGCGGCGTCACCTTCCTACTGGCCACTATCTTGGGTGCCCTGCGCACCGGAGGCGGTCGGGTACAAGAGGCTCTGGGCGGATCAGTACACCTGATCAAACCGCCGATGACCGCGACCCTTTTCCCGATGTTCATGATGATGGGAATGATGCTGCTAATAGCGGCTCTGATAGTCGGTATTGTCGATGCCAGTCTGACCTACGGCTACTGGAACCACTCCATCGCGAATGAGCTAAACACGGCTTTGGAAGGCAGCGCTTTCCTCAGCACTCTATCGACCATCAGTTCAATAGACATGTGGCTCAGTCCGCTTAAATTCCTGGGCATGGCCTTCTTGCTCAGCGGCATCGGGTTGGCTCTGGCTACCATCGTCCGAGTGCTTCGCTGGCAATCCAGCCGGTTGTGGGAACTCCTGTCCTAACCGATTTAGATCGGAGTACAAGGGGGCTGGCTACCAACCGGGAAGGCCAGCCCCCGCTCAAAGCCCAGGCCCAATCAAATATAAATCTTGGCAAGTACAGGTAAGAAATGGCTACTCCACAATCCAACAACATAACCGACACGGACGCTAAAGCTTCCGACCCCCAAACACGCATTATCCCTCCGGTTGAATCGCTTTCTGGAAATAGTGACCATCAAAACGACAATGAACCAGTGTTCCTAAAAGTTGTGAAGGGGATCATGGACATCATGGTTGATGGTCTGTCTCCCTGGGTCAAGAGCAAACGAAAGTTTCACGACCTCAATCATGCGTTTCAGGGAGAGTTCGTCCCCCGTATCGCTGACCTAACCTATTGCGATAAGGGAAAAAAGGGTAGGTTGTTTGGCCGTTGGATCATGCGGGGAACATGAACGGGGTGGCCATCGGATGGGCCACCCCG
>JAQBXL010000020.1 GCA_027624135.1 Chloroflexota bacterium | reverse complement strand
GGGTTGAGCGCATCAGGCCGCATTTGACATCCTTGGAATGCGTGACTATAGTTGGCGCCATCCCAGAGGGGGCTATATCTAGGAAAGTCGGTTTGATCTGGGGAATCCCGGCTAATAGGGGGTGGACCGTTTGCTTCCGGCTCGGTTTTTGCTAACGCACCACTGAGTACCAGGCAAGACAGAACAAGATAACGGACATGAAATTTGGTCCGATGGCGTAGACCATCAGTACGTACCGGTGCCTGGCAGGACAGGGTAAGACGCTCGGCATCGCACTCGTAACCGTATTCCGAAATCCGGTGTGCTTCATGTGCCGACTTATTGACCTAGGTGAGTGTTTCAGTGGTAGAGGCAGGGTAGGCTCCCCTGTTAAGTCCTTTAGGATTCAAGACATTCAAAACGGACCTAGTTTGGATGTCCGGCACCTCGATTCACTGACCCTTCCCGATTCGAGCCAAAATCCTAAACGGAACGAGTTGAAGGTTTTGGTCACTTTGGTACACACATCCCGATGTTTGTTCAATGGTAGCCGATTGGCAGTTGACGGCCTATCGGCTCAACGTGGGTTCACTCGTTCATACATTGCATTCAGGCTAGATCGCGCCCTTTGGCGAATTCGAATTTCCCCAACTTCCATTTCCCGTAAACGATTCGTCCCTGATCTGTTCCAGCCTCTGTGAGACAGGCTGACTCCCCATATCTTCTTGTCATCGGAAAATGCCGAGCTACGCCTTGTTTCGCGTCCGTTATAATCACGTGGGCATCAAACAACCGGGCCGCCGGGCAAGCGCCGGGAGACGCAGTTTGGAACCAAACGCCATGACGCCAAAGCATCTGGATCACGCAGTCAGGACAGGCCTGATCTCGGCTGTGTTGGTCGGGGTGAGCATCAGCATCCTGTTCGGTTTGACCCATTCGGCGCAGGTTGGCGCTGCGCTGATTGACGCGATAGATATCTACGGAGACGCCACTCTAGTTAATTTCGATACTGGCTCACCGGTGATCGCGAGCGTAGTTTCCGTCATTCCGGCCGTGGTAGGCGGCCTGGCCGGCGCGGGCGCTCCCATCGGCGCATTAACGCTGATGAGATGGACAAGTCAGAGCTCTGTAGTATATTTGCTCGGGGGATTGGCGATTACCATTGGCGGTGGCGCTGCGGCCGGGGCAATCATAGTCTCGCTGGTGCCTCAGTTCGCCGCGGAGGGGGCAGCTTTGGGCGCGGGTGTTGGGACAGTGGCGGGCATAATTTCGCTCAGCTCCTACCAATTTCAGCTCCAATTATGGAGCACCGATGAATAGTTCTCTTTGCCCAATCATCTGCGGACCTGCATGGACCTGCTTAAATATGGAATGAATCGGTGAAACTCCGGCAGACCGGTCCCTAGCGGCAACCCAAGCAAGATCGAGGAGGAACCATTGACTGCATTGACTGACAACATGACCTTCGGGACCTTTATGGCGCCCTTTCACCGGGTGGGCGAAAATCCGACCCTGGCCCTCGAACGAGACCTGGAGTTGATTGAGTGGCTGGACGATTTAGGGTTCGATGAAGCCTGGATCGGAGAGCACCACAGTGGGGGCTGGGAGACTATCGCTTCTCCGGAAGTATTTATCGCCACTGCGGCCGGCCGCACCCGCCACATCAGATTGGGCACGGGCGTGGTCAGCTTGCCCTATCACCATCCATATATGGTGGCCAATCGGATGGTGTTGTTGGATCACTTGACCCGGGGACGCGTCATGCTGGGTGTGGGGCCGGGGGCTCTGGCTTCCGATGCGAACATGTTTTGCATCGATCCGGAGCGGCAACGGGAGATGATGGACGAGTCCCTGGGAGTTATCATGCAGCTCCTGGACGGCAGCGAGCCAGTGACTTGCGAAACAGACTGGTTTAAGCTGCGAGACGCGACGTTGCAGCTACGTCCCTATCAAAAGCCAACCCTTCCCGTAGCGGTGGCCTCGGTCCAGTCACCCTCTGGCGTGCTTTTGGCTGGCAAGCATGGCGTCTCTGTCATTTCCTTGAGCGTGCCCCGCGACTCTGTCAGAAGCACTAGCTTGAAGGACCAATGGGCGATCGCAGAGGAGACCGCCGCCGAGCACGGCAAAACCGTACGCCGCGAGGACTGGCGGCTTTCCGTTGGGTGTCACCTGGCGGAAACCCGCGAACAGGCCTTCGAAGATATTCGGGTCGGCGCCGGCCGGGTAGTCACTGAGTACACCGGCGGCACCAATGGCAATCCGATCCCTGACGTTCCCGCCAATGAGGTGGTCGACTACATGGTGGAGCACAATCAGTGGATCGTGGGGACTCCGGAGGACTGTGTGGCTGGTATCGAGCGCCTCCAGGAGGCCAGCGGCGGGTTCGGTGGACTGCTGCTGCGGGCAGAAGACTGGGCGCCTCGCGACAAGTTGCATCGCAGCTACGAACTTATGGCTCGCTACGTGATGCCCCAATTCCAGGGTAGCCTTACGGGACTCATCGACTCCCAGCAAAGATCCGCCAGCATGAAAGAGGCGCTCCAAGCTAACCGAAGAGCTGGCCTGAAACGGGCGACCGATTCGTATCTGGCTGGACGTTAATAAAACTTGACCCAGAACCAGACATCATCACATCACGGCCAATCAAGAGAGCGATAGGTGTACCGAATGGCAAATCAAACACAGAACACCCCAGTTGCAGGGAAAGAATCGTCTGAGGGCGTTGAGCATTTCGATGCGATCGTGATCGGCGCTGGGGTCACAGGACTTTATGCGCTATACCGGCTCCGCGAGTTGGGCCTCTCGGTAATGTCTTTAGAGCATGCCAGTGGCGTGGGTGGCACCTGGTTTTGGAACCGCTATCCGGGCGCCCGGTTCGATTCAGAGAGCTACTCTTATGGGTATTCGTTCTCAGAGGAGCTGCTCCAAGAATGGGACTGGAAAGAGCATTATTCCGGTCAACCCGAGAACGAGCGTTATCTGAACTACGTCGCGGACAAATTCGATCTTCGCAAAGATATCCGGTTCAACTCGCACGTAAGCTCGGCGGTTTATGATGAGGCCAAAGGTGTCTGGAGCGTGATTCTCGATGATGGCTACCGGGCAACCGCCCAGTTCTTCATACCGGCCGTCGGCAGCCTGTCCGCTGGTTATGTGCCTGACTTCGAAGGGATCGACAGTTTCAAGGGCGCAGTCTGTCATACGAGTAGATGGCCGGCAGAAGGTATCGACTTGGCTGGGAGGAGGGTCGGGGTTATCGGCACGGGCGCCAGCGGCGTCCAACTGATCACCGAGATCGCTAAAGAAGTTGGGCATCTGACCGTTTTTCAACGGACAGCCAACTACTGTGCACCGCTCCGGAACAGCCCGATAGATGCTGAGACTCAGAAGAAGATCAAAGCCAGCTACCCGGAGATATTCCAGAAGTGCAGCGAAACCCCGGGTTCTTTCATCCATAAATTTGACCCTCGGTCTGCGCTTGAGGTCTCATCCGAAGAACGCTTGGAACAGTACGAGACGCTATGGAAAGAGTCCGGTTTCAAGAAATGGCTGTCTAATTTCCACGACGTCATGGTCCCCGGTGAGGCTAATGAGGACTATGCCGAATTCGTCCGCAACAAGATTCGCGAGCGGGTCAATGACCCGGTAGTGGCAGAAATGCTGGTTCCCAAAGACCATATGTTTGGGTCGAAGCGCCTGCCCTGCGAGAGTGGCTACTATGAAGTCTACAATCAGGACAATGTGCTTCTGGTTAACGTCAAAAACGCTCCGATCGAGTGCATAACCTCGAAGGGAGTCAAGACCGGCGGTAAAGATTACGAGCTAGACGTAATCATATTCGCAACCGGCTACGACGCAGTGACCGGACCGCTTAACCTGATAGAGATCAAGGGAGAAGGCGGCCAGACGTTGAAGGACAAGTTCGCTGGTGGACCTCGGACTTATATGGGCATCGCCACCGCCGGTTTTCCCAACATGTTCACCATCAATGCGGCATCTGTTGGAAATTTTGTCAGGTCCGCCGAGCCTCTTGTCGAGTGGGTCACCTCGACGATTGGGTACGTTCGAGATAATGGGTATACTCACATCTCGGCCACGACCGAAGCAGAGGATAAATGGACCAAGCATGTCAACGAAGATGGGGCCAAGATACTTCGCACGCAGGCCGATTCTTGGTTTGTCGGAGCGAACATACCCGGCAAAGCCCGCGCGCTGCTGAACGCTCCGGACACTGCGCCAGTGATGAGGGCGAAACGCGCGGAAGTGGCGGCCAATGGTTACGAAGGGTTTGACATTCGGTAGCAGTCATCTCTAATCAACAACGCTTGGATACCCGGAACTTCGATACAAACCTAAGCGTGAAAAGCCCTGCGAAATCTTAGTCTTAGAGACGAAACATTTAGGGAGAGTTCATGAAATACGATGTTGTTATCGTCGGCGGAGGGGCGGCCGGATCGGTGTTAGCCAGCAGATTGGCTGAAAACGCCAATACTTCCGTCCTGCTGTTGGAAGCCGGGCCGGATTACCCTGATCTCGCCAACATTCCGGACGACATAAAGTTCGGACACACACGATACGCGGAAGCCCAAGACTCAAAACACAACTGGGCGCTGCGGGGAACGATCACCGAGGAGCAAGGGGAGATTCACGTAGCGCAAGGCAGGGTGATTGGGGGAGGCTCGTCGATCAACGGTCAGGCGATGCAAAGGGGATTCCCCGAGGACTTTGACGCCTGGGCCGCCCTCGGCAACGACGAATGGTCTTATTCCAAGGTGCTGCCCTTCTTTAGGAAATCTGAGAATGATCTCGATATTCGGGACGATTTCCATGGGACAGAAGGGCCGATGCCCGTAAGGCGCCGTCAGACGGGTCCTTGGCCTGATATCCAAAAAGCCTTCCAAGAAGCCTGCTTGAAGGCGGGGTTCAGCGCAAACGAGGATACGAACGGCGCTAATCCCGCAGGTGTTGGCGTGTCCCCCTCAAACAACCTGGATGGAATGAGGATGAGCGCGGCCATGACCTATCTTGGTCCGATGCGCCATTGTCTCAATCTAACGGTCAGGGGCGGCGTTCTTGTCAGGAAGATCCTGATCCAGGATTCAAAGGCCGTCGGCGTCGAAGCTGAAAGCGGGGGTGAGATTTTCACCGTCGAAGCAGACCGAGTCGTGCTAAGCTCCGGGGCGATCAAGTCGCCGCACCTGCTCATGCTGTCGGGGGTCGGCCCCAAAGACCAATTGGAGCAATTTGGGATACCCATGCTCCATGAACTCCCCGGAGTGGGGCAGAACCTTTTTAACCACCTTAGCGTCCATGTTGCTTTCAAGGTCAAGGAAGGCAAAACCCTATCTGGTGATGTCGACGCGATTCACTTCAGCTTGCACTACACCGCCCAAGGTTCAAGCGCCGCAAACGACATGGTACTGAGGACAAACCCGGTCGTCGACGAACGAGAGGAGCGCGTGCCAGGCCTACGGACCAAGTACGTCACCGATGGAGTTTCGCCTGAAGAAGTTGCGCGAATCTCGTGCACTCTCGGGTTGCCCGACGGCTCAGGACAAGTCAGGTTGGCGTCTGCTGACCCCGCAGTGCAACCGTCTTTTAACTACCAATATCTCCAGAACCCGAACGACGCTAAACGCGTCAGGGATGGCGTGCGGATGGCCGCCGAATTGCTGGAGTCCGATGCATACAAGGAAGTGGCGGATTACCGGATCAACCCAAAGGACGACATTCTGGCCGACGATGACGCGTTGGACCTCTGGATACGCCAGAACGTAGGAACAGCCAGGCACGTGTCCGGGACCTGTAAGATGGGGTCTGATTCAGACCCGATGGCGGTCGTCGATCAATACTGCAGGGTCAAGGGAGTTCAAGGATTATGGGTGGTTGACGCGTCGGTGATGCCGAGGGTTCCGAGGTCGGGCGGCGCCCATGCAACGGTACTAATGATCGCTGAGCGTGCAGTAGGTTGGATCGCATCGGATTAATCCAGCTATCTCGCCACTCAACATAACCAAATACGAATAACGCCATTCGCTTGGTCGCGGCCTAGGCTGTGGTAAAGTCGTATCATCAAGCAGCCCGTGAAATGCAAGGGATAAGCAACGGATAAGCTAGGGATAAACAACGGAGGAGCAGCTATGAAATTTGGACTATTTGATACCTGGAACGCCCTGTACGCCGGCGGCACCCTTCCCTGGGATCCCGCTTATAGCGGAGGGGAACTACTCGAGTCGGAGGCTTACACCAAGAACTTCGAGCAAGTCGATGCGGTAGAAGCGATGGGCTGGGACTACATCTGGCTTGGTGGTGGCCACTTTTCCAGGCAAGCCAGCATGGATCCTCAGGTTCTGATGTTGGCGGCCGTAATCGCGGCCCGCACTAAGAATATCAAGATCGGGTCGTCCATCCACCGGCCATTGATGAAGCTGCCCGGGGAGGAATTATCCGAACGAGCACTGCCCCACGAGCGATACGCGTTCGACAACCTCATGCTGGATGATCCTTTCCAGACCGCCGAACAAATCTCCATCGTTGACCAGGTCAGCCAAGGCCGGTTCATCTATGGCGCGGGAGCGCGGTCCCGCGGTTCTGACGACCGCAGGGATTATTTCTTTGAGTTCCTGGAGGTCATGAAACAGCTCTGGACCGAGGAGCATTTCTCGGGTTTCGAGGGGAAGTATTACAACTACCCCGCATTCTATGAGCCGTACCTATCCATTCCGAAGCCCTACCAGAAGCCCTATCCTGAGATGTTGTTGCCCGTGGATAGCCAGGAGAGCTTTATTCCGATGGGAACCCTGGGTTACAAGATCGCCATCGGAGCAGGAAGCTCGACCCACAACATCCGTGGGTCCTCGGTCCTGCGGGAAGACGTGAAAAGCTACCGGAAAGCGTGGAAGGACGCGGGACACGCGGGCGAGCCGACCACGGTAGTGCGCATCCCCACTCTGTTGGCCGATACGAAAGCGGAGGCCGATCGTCAGAGCGAGGACCTCATGACTCTCGCCAGGCAATATTTCTCGGGAAGACTCGGCATCGGAAGCACCGACGCCGGCTCTGCCAGCCCCGATGCGACGGCGGAAGTAAATCTCTTCGGAACAGCCGAAGAAGTTGTGGACAAGATCGAGGCGCTGCGGGAAGAATATAGCACCGACGAGATCATGTTCGAGGTCAACTGGGCGTCATCTGTCCCCCGCGACATCGTGATGAATAGCATGCGAATCCTCACCGACGATGTGATTCCCCACTTCAAGTAAGGCGGCAGACTCGGCACGTATGTTATGGCCTATTAACATGCGTGCCGATAATTACTTGGGAGTCGCTGGTCCTGCCACGACTAGATCCGGGTTGGCACAAGCGACTCGTTCTCGGACGGAGCGCGTGTGCAATGGGTATCGATCCAGCGGAAGGGGAAATCCCATCGGTCTCCGGCGCGAGAAGGCCCGTGAGGCCCGGAATCGCCAAATTCCAGGTCGAGCCACTTCCCAGGTGAACCCCAGCGTCCCTTGAGATGTAGCCAACGCCAGTCTCCGGTCCAATTCACAGGGTCGGGCGGGATTTGCTGGGCTTCGACCAAGTGCCGCGATCCTTCATCCCAAGAAGTCGTGTAATCCACAAGTCTCCGGTTGCTCTTCCTGAGATTGGCTGCCATAGCCACCAGCGGGGGCGCGGTAGAGTACATCCCCGGGCCGAAGAAATAGTTGGCGCGCGACCCGTTGGCGACGAACGCTACCGGGTGGGTGCCATAATCTCCGCACTCAAGATCATCGTTGGCTTTTTTGACCTCTGGCCACGGAAGCCAATGACCTCCCAGATGGGCTGAGTAGGCGCATATTGTCGGCTTTGGCCCCTCCCCAGTCAGGCGCAGAACGACCATGACGGTTTCCCAATCCATCTCGTGGGTATTCCAGAAATCGTTGTAGAAGTAGGGATACCAGTACTGGACGACTACCTGATCCTTATTCCCGCCTTTCCCCGGTACGACTCGGGCGTAGCAGGCCCGTTCAATATCCGGACGATTCTTGGGGATCGCGGCATAGGCACTCCAAAAGGCCTCCCTATTGTCTGGATCGGTCGCTGGAAGAAGGTCAATATCTTTCTCGTAGCCCTTCGACTGCATCTTGTCCAACATCTGCTGCCAACTGGTTTTCTTGCTTTTCCAGAGCCGCAATCTGCTGTGGAATGCGGCGTTTTCCAAGACCAGCTTGACGTCTCTGGGATGGTAGTCGTACTCGAGGGGAGAATCGTGGGGATAGTTCGGATTCTTTTCCCGCACGCTATTCTCCGGAATCTCCGGGTAGAGAACAAGCAGCGGGGTATAGTCTTCGATCAAAGTTTTCGGGTCGTAGGGAATCGTCATATTGGCACCGTATTTACCTGTAGAGTTAGATTTCGCTGTTGACTGACACAGGTGTTGTGTCTTTCGTGATTCATATCAACCCACAGTCTTTGAGAAAGCCTTAAAAGCGCCAACTCTATCGAAAGTGAGCAAACGATAGCCCCAAGCCAACACCGTACATAACCAGGGCAAAGCTGGTTGCGCTGTAGAATATTAATCCAGGGCCTTGAGCCGTTCCGCCACCTCGTAGCCCTCCACGAGTAAGAGCATCTACCAACAAGTGCCCGCCGTGAATTGACGCTCCGATGAACATGATTGCCCACCAGCTCCACCAATCCCCTTGACGGAATGGGATCCAAGTTAAGACCACTACCAAAACACACAAAGCAATGGTGTAAATCAACCCGGTAACCGCGTGGAACATCGCATGTTTTGTCCACGGTTCCGTCCTGAAATGGATTATTCCACCTCGTGTATCAACAGCCGCGAACCCCACTGCCAAGGCAGTAAGTAGCCCCATTGCCACGTACGTTAGTGTTGACGGGTCCATAACTGTCCTTTCATCGGCGCCGGTTAGAGTGAAGTCATTGCCAGGATTGAATTCAGGCCCTGGCTAGATTCCGCAAGGGCGTGGAACACCCGACCATGGAAACCATGGAAACCAATCCGTCAGTTACGATGTTTGTTGATGAATTCCAGCAGCCTGGGAAAGATATCGACGTCACAATTCTTCCCCATGAACACGTCCTGGTGTCCGTAATTAGGGAAGATGTGAAGTTCGTGCCTGCCCGGAACGATCTTTTCCAGTCTCCGGTGGTTCACGATATTCGAATCGGTGAACACATGGTTGTTTTCCCCGGTCATGAACAGCACCGGTGTCTCGATCTCCTCAGCGTGGTCGAAGTAGTTGTTCGGCAGACGGTCGTACTTCGAGTTTTTCGTGTCGTACTTGACGGCCGTGTTCCCAGCTTTGACCATCTTTCGGACGTGCCGGTAGTAGTGAACGCTGGTCGGCCCATAAAGGTCTCCGCCGCGCTCATGAGTAACCTCGTGGAGATTTTCGTGGCTATACAAAGCGGGGTGACCGCTTCCCCACATGAGACTGAGGACATGGCAAGCAGGCACTTTGCATTCCCGGTGCACCAGGGAATTTGCTTTCGACAGTAGCTTGCCCCGGGTGATCCCTGGATCGGCGTCCCAGTCGGGGTTGATGTAGGGAAAGCCCATCAGGTATTCCATGACGAAAGGGGTGAACTGGAGCTTGATGTTCGACCACCGGGAGATTCGTGGCGTTAAAGCGACAGAGTTGGCGATAGCGCTGGTGATCCCCGTTACGGCTTTGCCGAATAAGCTCATGGTGAACGAAGCGGACCCCAGGCAGTGGGCGATCACGTGCAGGCGGCGATCGCCGATCTGTTCCCGAATCTTGGCGATGGCTGGCGGGTAGTCAAAGAGCGCAATGTCGTCCAGGTTGAACCGGTGCCGGCGCAGGTTATACGGGTACCGGTTGCTCATCCGGTAATCCAAGCACCAAACGTCGGTATATCCGTTGTCCAACAGATACTGGACCAGGTTGGTATGTTCGGGCATGACGAACATGTCAGTGGACGTGGTCAGGCCATGGATGATCAGGACAGCGTCGTCGCTTGGAGCGCGGTTGAACCGCAGCAGATGTAGTCCCAGGCCGTCTTCGGTGCTGAAATAATGAGTCGAGACATCGACATCCGGCACCCCTTCCAGCGTATATAAAGGATATTGCCTTGCCACTTTGAACCCTCCCTATTTCAGCGGAAGTTTTTTAACCGAGAGTCTTTTAACCGAAAGTTGACCTATTCGCAGGGCTGTTTACCCCAGTCCGTAGGTTTTCCAGAGTTGGCCGGCGAAGAACCGGCCAAACCTCATTTTTGCCTGCAGCCGGTCTTTGGCATTGCGGCCGTTGTTAGCCTGCATCGTGGTCATCTGACGTCGAAAATCGGCGATTTCGATCTTCAGAACTCCCTTGTAGATCAATGGAGCGGCCGCACTATCCCCGTCATAAATCTTGATGTAAAGGGTGGTAGTATCAGCCCACATATCGAAACCTGGGTCTTCGTGGATCGACTTGAAACCCTCAAAGAAATAGACCCGCCCCTCCTGAGTTGTCAGACGCATTCGGTACTGCATCTGCCGGGCGTTGTGCAGGTCCGGATCAGCAACGAAGAGGTTGAATTCTCCGTGGGTGGCCATCAAAGGTTGGTCGGATAATTCTGGGGCCTTCACGGTGCCCACCATCTTGGCTTGATGAGCCGAATCCTTCAGCATCGTTTCCAGATCCTCGGAGATGATGGTCAGCGTGAAATCAAAGGACGAGCCGGTTTCCTCACCTCTGTCCGCTGCTTCTTGGTACACACTGTCGACAGACGTTGAGCAATACCCGCGCATGGTTTCAGTGAACTGGATGCCCATCTTTGGGATCTCAGACTGTACGGCAGGCTTGGATGGCAATTCGTAGTCGATGGTCCAACCGCGGTCACCCGCCATTAGGCTGCACGTTCGCTCTGCCAGCGCCGAGATCGTGAGCAGTGGATTGACTCCCAGAGGACGGGGCACTACGGCTCCGTCGGCCACGTACAATCCTGGATGAACCCCCGTCCCGCTAGACCCGGAATAAACTTCTCCCTTGTGATTCACCACGCCGGATGAAGCGTCTTCGCCCATCACGCAACCGCCAAGTGGGTGCACGGTAACGAGATTGTGATTGGTAAGCTTGTTCCAGGTGGGGTTCTTAACATAAGTTCCGCCCAACGCCCTGGTGGCCTCCTTCAGGCGGTCGTTGGCGGAATCGAAGATCGGCTGTTCACCCACGCCCGGCCAATCAATGCTCAACTTGTCGTTTTGCAACGACATCTGCCCAGCGCCATCGTCGTGGGTCATGATCAGGTACACCTGGGTATTGCGAACCGCTCCGTGGTACCCACCGAGCAGCAGACTACGCCAGATCCGTAGCCTCCTCTTGAACTTATCCTTGAACTTTTCTTTCAGGCCGCGGTCCGCATCTTTACTCGCCAGCCGTCCAGCAGCGGCAAGGAACGGAGGGATGAACTTGGCGAGGGCGCCAGTTATGGAACCCTCTTCAATTATCATGCCATCTTCCAACACTGGTCTCTCGCGCAGGTCTATCACCGACGTGATGCACGGTCCAACTGGCGTCCTGTTTTCCGGTTTCCGGTGACCATAGCCCAGGGGATCGATATGCCGGTCGTTGTTGTAGCCGAAGCCCAACACGTCCCCGTTGCCGCTGAACCTGTTGCCCAACTCATCCGACAAGTTCAGGCCCTGCTCTTTGGAACGAAGCAATATCTCGGTGGAACCCAAGGTACCGGCCGCGAGCACCACTAGATCGGCCGTTAGAAACAATCCGGGCGCATCGAAGGCCTCTCGGCCGGATCCCGGCAATTCATAATGAATGATCCAGCGATCATGGGAACGCTCGAGATGGCGCACAGAAACTTGAGTGAATATCTCCGCTCCATGATTCTTGGCATCCGGCAGGTAGTTCATGAGAACGGTGTTCTTAGACCCATAGTTGCACCCAGACATGCAGTCGCCGCAAAGAGTGCAGGCCGGTTGATGCACGCCGACATGGTTGACGCCATCCTCGAAGTTCACATTGATCGGCAGGCTGTAGAACTTTTCTCCCATGCTTTCCGCAGACGCCCGGTGAGCGTTCAACTTAGCCAACGGGGGGAAGTTGTTGGGGTAGGGGGTAGGTTTGAGCATGTCCGTGGCGTGCCGATACCCTTCTTCCACGGAGCCGGACAGGTCATTTCTGATCGCGGCCGGCCACCTGGCGTCCTCGAATACTCGAGATTCAGCCCGAAGGGCGACATTGGCATTCACCAGAGAAGTGCCACCCAGACCGCATCCCAGGAAGACGTTGATATCCTTGTTCACCCGGACGTCAAACAGCCCCGTGGACGAGCCGATCTGTCTGCCGGCAACCGTCGATTGCATCTCTGGCAGTGCCGACCGCAAGCTGTTGGGATATTCGCCGGGCTGGAATTCTTTGCCCCGCTCTAGCAGGCACACCTGCTGGCCAGCCCTGGAGAGCCGAGATGCTGCGATTCCGCCTCCATAGCCGGAGCCGACAACAACTACCGGATAGTGGTCCTTCAGGCCTCCGATGGATAACGATAACCTAGCCATATTGGTAATTTCTTCAACCTTCTACGATGGCGGGCACCAAACTCTGCTAAAATCTGGCGACCAATTGAACCTAAGAAAATTCTAACAACCATCACTGGTTTTATCTTTGACTTTTGGAGGGTAAATAATGGACGTTTATCAGTGCATAAGGTCTCGCCGAACGGTCCGCGACTATAAGCCGGACCCGATTCCTCAAGAATTGATTCGCAAGATTCTTCAGGCAGGGCGGTGGGCGCCAAGCTCCAGTAATACCCAGAAATGGTATTTCATCGTCATCCAAGACCGGGATACCCTTGCGACCCTCGGCAAGATCGCCACACAAGGCCCATTCATCGGACAAGCTCCAATGGCGATCGCCGTTGTCATGGATGATGCGCCCCGTCCTCAACTTGATGCAGGGAGGGCGTTGCAGCAGATGGAACTGATGGCCTGGTCGGAAGGCGTTGGCATGTGCTTCGTGGGCGTGCGTGAGGCGGACCAACAGAAAGCCGTCAAAGAGCTCTTAAAGATCCCGGAGGAGATGGAACTGATCACTCTATTGCCCTTCGGCTACCGGGCCGAAAGTTCGAAGAGCGCGGGGACACCGAGGAAAGCTATCGAAGAGATCGTCCATTGGGACCGCTTCGGCGAGAGGGTACAGCCCGTCTAAACACGGCACCGCGGTGATAACAGGCATTTAGATGACACTGCTCACCCGGCATGATGCCGCGCCAAGTGAGCAGTGCGTCATGGGTATCTTAGCTGCCGTTACTCGATTTTTCCCACAGTGTTTCCAAAATTGCCCCCGGAGTCATTGGGAGGCTGTTGGTTCGTGTTCCGATGGCATGAGCGATCGCGTTGGCCACTGCGGCCATGGGCGGGACCAATGGCACCTCTCCCACTCCGCGTACCCCGAACGGATGGCCGTCGTTGGCTACTTCGACGACGACCGTGTCGATCATGGGCAGGTCGAGGCTTGTGGGCATGCGGTAGTCCAGGAAGCTGGAGTTCAACATCAACCCCTGGTCGTCCATGAAATACTCTTCGTTGAGCGCCCAACCGATCCCTTGGACCGCGCCTCCCTGGATCTGGCCTTCGACATAGCTGGGGTGGATGGCTTTGCCGCAATCCTGCAGCGCGGTGTAGCGAAGGATCTCCACCTTGCCGGTCTCTGGATCAACCTCTACATCGACGATATGAAGGCCAAAGGCGTTGCCCACTCCGCTAGGGTTCGCCGTTCCCCGGCCAACTATCGGACCGCCGGTGCCATTGAGGCGCCGGGCGATCTGTTTCAGAGTCATCTTGAGTTCCGAATCCTCTTTGTGGCGCAACTCGCCGTCGGAGTACTCGACGAGTTCTTCGTCCACATCCCAGATGCGGGCGGCACGCGCTACCAGCTGGTTCCGCACGTCCTCGCCAGCTAGATAAACCGCGGTGCCCATCTTGAACGTCACGCCGCTGCCGCCTGCGCCGGAGCTGTAGCCAATGGAGTCGGTATCGGCGATGGAAGGCTTGATGTCCGTGGCGGGGATGCCGAGTACCTCTGCGATATGCATGGCCATAGCAGCCCGGCTGCCGCCGACGTCAGGAGAACCCTCCACCAAACTGATGGTGCCGTCTGGATGAACGCTGGCACTTGCGCTGGCCGGCCCGGTCCCGTTGAACCAGGCGCCGGCCGCGATGCCCCGGCCACGATTAGCGCCTTCCAGGGGTCTGGCTAGGTGGTCGTGCTGTTGAGCGGCTTGAAGCACTTCTACCATGCCGATCCGCCGGTAGGTCGGACCGGCTGCTTGTCTGGTTCCTTCCGATGCGGCGTTGAGCAGGCGGAATTCAATCGGGTCCATACCGATCTTCTCGCAGATCTCATCGACCAACGACTCGGCAGCAAATGCAGCGGGCGGCGAGCCGGGCGCACGGTAGGCAGCGGATTTTTGGGCGTTGATGAGGACATCCAGCCCTTCGATGTAAGCGTTGGGGATGTCGTACGGGCCAAACATGGTCCGGCAGCCGGACGGCACCGGTGAGCCTGGGAAAGCTCCGGCCTCATAGATGAGATGGGCTTCGACCGCAGTTATCTTTCCTGCGTTCGTAGAGCCCATCTTGACCGTGATATTGGTGCCTGACGTGGGCCCGGTCCCGTGGAATACCTCGGTGCGGCTCATCGAGATCTTGACCGCCGTCCCGGCTTTGCGGGCGAGAGTTGCCGCCACCGGCTCCAAGTAACACCCGCCCATGCCCTTTCCCCCGAACCCGCCGCCGATCTCCATCGGAACAATCTTTACTTTGGAAACTGGCAGTCCCAGGATCGTCGAAGTGTGGTCGCGGAGCGCGAAGTGGCCCTGGCTGCTGGCCCAGATGGTCACAGTGCCATCAACGTTCCACTGGGCGGTGGCCGAGTGGGGTTCGATGTATCCCTGATGGACGGGTTTTGTGTGGTACTCCCTCTCCAAGACTACATCCGCGTCTTTGAAACCTTGCTCCACATCTCCCATACGGAACTCAAATCGATTGGCAAGGTTGCTCTCCTTGCCGGCGTCCACGTCTCCCCAGCCGCCGGACCGCCTCGCTGGACTACTCATGGTGAGCAGCCGTTCATGGAGGATGGGAGCGTTGTCTTTCAGGGCGTCAGAGGCGTTCAAGACGGGGGATAGCACCTCGTAATCAACGTCGATCAGGGCGAGCGCAGCTTCAGCGATGTGGATACTGGTAGCCGCGACCGCTGCCACGGCGTGCCCACGGTACAACGCCTTTTCCCGGGCCATTACGTTCCTGCTGTAAAACCCGTAGTTAACCGCAGCGCCTTCTTCCTGGTCGGCTACCTCGGCAGAGACGTCCGGCAGATCGGCTGAGGTGACCACAGCTTTGACTCCCGGCAGCGCCAACGCCCGGCTGGGGTCGATGCCTCGGATGCGCGCGTGGGCGTGGGGGCTCCGCAACATCTTGCCGTGCAGCATGCCGGGCAGGTGGATGTCGGCGGCGTAACGGGCGCGGCCCATCACTTTGTCGGGTCCGTCGTGCCGGATCGGGCGGGACCCTACCACCTTGAAATCCTTGTTTGATAAAACTACGTTGGGCTCATAATCGGGCATCATTCTCTCCTCATGTTTGGTCAATTTTTATCAAATCTGAGTCTAATTGAGCTTAGGCAAAGACAATGAATCTTCGCAGTGGGTTATCGATACGGGCCGTATCATTCTTGTATCGTGCCTGGGCTTGAGCGTGCCTGGGCGTGAGTAGGTAGATATTAATTGAATAGGTAGCTATTAAGAATCATGAGCGTACCATAGAGGTACAGTCTGAGTGTTTTGTAAGCCTCTCCTGTTGTTTGCCCTGGTGTTTAAAACCACCAGGGCTTTTCTTTTTCCGACTGTCCAAGCTACTCTTCGTATTATGCCCGACTTATGCCCGACTTATGCCCGGTATTATGCCCGACGTTAGAAACTCCCGCAGACGTGGCCACCGATACAAGGCGTTTCGGTACGCGAATGCCGCCAGGATCAGTGCCCCGCCGATATCCAGCGCCCAAACCCACCATACCCCCGAACCATAGGGCTGCGAAGCCGTTTGGATCCGCTGCCAGACCCAGGTGTTATAAGGTACTGTGATATCGCCCGAGCCCGGCAGGATATTCACTGCTCGCCACTCTGATCCCAGCAACGGCCAAAGTAGATGCTTTGCCCAATCAGTAGACAGTCTTGTCGTGTCCAATAGCAGGTGGGAAAGCGATGCGATTCCATAGAACCACCAACCGCGCCTGAAGAGGGTCAGCGCGAGAACGAATGCCAACTGAAAGACCAAGGTATGGGCGATCAGCCGTCCTTCGAGGGCGGCGGGCAAGATGAACACAAAGATGACCCGGTCAATGATGTCGGGCGCAATCGCCATCAAAGCAATTGCCCGGTAATCCACCGCAATCTCTTTCCGTGCTGCGCTTTCGATGGCCCAGGCCGCGCCAACGGTGTATCCCATGTGCCCAATCAACAGCATCTTATCAGTCCGTTAGCCGCCAAGCGCTTTAAGTGTTGCAGAAAATCTCTCAAGCAATCCCTCAAGAAATCTCTGGGGGGAACTTTCTTCCCGTTCTTTCCGTCTAGCTTAATAACAGGAAATTACCTTGTACAGCAGGGAGCTTCTCAAGCTCCAGAACGGAAAGGAGACCTAGATGAGTTACTCAGAACCTTCGACCAACCCGCAACGGCGGATCTGGACGAACCTGGGACAAAGGCTACCCCTGAACAAATATTCGTCAATGGCGACCGCCGCGGTATTGGTCGTTTTGGCCGCCGCCATCCTGACATGGATGTTGGCCGCAGGACCGTGGTCAGGTAGCAGTGATTCGTCCTTGACGACCGAATCCATTCAATCAGAAGAAGGATTTGACAGCGACGGGTTTCAATCTTCATTCCCGGGACCCGGCGGATTTCCCGGCGGGTTCGCTGGCGACAGCGCAATGGAAGTGACGGTAACCGCCGGAGCTTTTGATGAATCATTCAAAGGTGAATCGGCGCCTCCGCTTGCTGGAGCCCCATTCCCTCAGGGAGCCAACGTGGCCGGTTCCGTAATCACGAGCGCCCAAGGTGTACGGCAGATCGTTTCCCAGGGTTCCATGTCGGTTCAGGTGCTGGACGTTGCATCCGCAGCAGCAAGGGTACAAGCGATCGCCGAGGGCGTTGGCGGGTTCATCGAACAACTCTCCAGCAACGGCGTGGCGGAATTTAGACAGTCAACCCTAACGGTGCGGGTGCCCCAGACCGAGTTTTTCTCGGTGTTCGAGCAGATCAAGGCGCTCGGTGAGGTGCAGAACGAGAACGCCGGAAGCGAAGACGTGACCGAACGGTTCATCGATCTGGAAGCCCGCTTGAAGAGCGTTCAACGCGAAGAGCTTAGTTTATTGTCGCTGTTGGACCGGGCCGACCAGATCAGCGAGATACTGATTATAGAGCAGGAGTTGACCCGCGTCCGCTCTGAACTGGAGCGCTTACAGGGGCAACTGAACTTCTTGGAACGGAGGGTCGATCTATCCTCGATCACAGTTTTCCTAACCCCGCCCCAGAAGGACAACGGGCAAGCGCCCTCCGGCGCCTTTACCATCGAATCATCCAACGTCGATAGCAGCGTCGCTACCATCAAAGCAGTCGTCAGTCAGGTCGATGGAGAAGTAGACCGGGTGTTCACTTCTACTCAGGACGGACGTCAACGGGCTCTGATGACCGTGCGTGTCTTTGCCAAGGATTTCGATCTGTTGGCAGCCGCAGTGGAGGATCAAGGCGGACTGGTCTCCAAAGAGGTCCGGGAAGGCCAAGTAGGCGATGCCGACTCAGACGAACCCAATGCCCGCCTGGACGTCGCGTTCCAAGAGAAGGAATCCTCCTCAAGCCTGGGCCGCAATCTGGCCATCTTCGCTCCTCTGGGGAGCGTGGGTCTGGTGATCGTACTGGGAGCCTTATTCTACGGCGCGTTTCGGATGGGTGTCCGCCGAGAAGACTAGCCGAGAAGACTAATTGAACGAACGGCCTCTTTCTGAGCAGGCTATAATCCAGTGGCGAAATCGGTGCCCTACCGCTCAATGGCGGCGGTAGGGCACCTTTGTCGTGTAACTCATAAAACTGCGAACAGCGAGGCCCAACGATGGTTAACGGAGACACTTCCTTCGGTTATCTGCTTCCCACTCGAGAGGTGGTCATGGCCCCTGGAGACCCCGATTTTGCGTCGATGATCGATCTGGCAGAACGGGCCGAGGGATTTGGATTCGACTCCGTTTGGTGCGGAGACAGTGTGTTGGCCCGACCCCGGCTGGAAGCACTCACCACTCTTTCGGCCATCGCGGCGCGCACCAAGAGCGTAAAACTGGGCACGGCGGTATTCCTGCCCGCACTGCGCAACCCGGTGATATTGGCCAACGAGGTCGCCAACCTGGACATTATCTCGCAAGGCCGGGTCATCCTCGGCGTCGGGATCGCCAGCAAGACGCCGGCGGTGGAGAAAGAATTCAACGCCTGTGGCGTGTCGTTCCAACACCGGGTCAGCATCTTCGAAGAGTGCGTGACCGTCATGAAGAAACTTTGGACGGAGCCGGAGGTCACTTTCGACGGCCGTCACTTCCAGCTAGACGGCATCAGCCTGGGATTGCGGCCGGTACAGAAGGGCGGCATTCCCATGTGGATGGCCGCCAGCGCCGAGAAGCCCCAGCGGAGGATGCTACGGATCGGCGACGGCTGGTTCCCAAATTCCACTTCGCCAGAAGCATTCCTTGAAGGATGGGGCCAGATCGAGACCCTAGCCAAGGAATCTGGCGGGGATGCCAACCGCCTCCACAAAGCCCTATATACCACTTTGAACATCAACGAGGACAAAGCCCAGGCCGACCGAGAGATGCGAAAGTTCATTGAGGGCTACTACAACATGCCCTTTGAGACCATGTCCCGCAGCCAGAGCGTCTTCACCGGCAACATCCAGGAGGCCCGAGACTGGCTGAAAGGCTTCATCAACGTTGGCGTGCAAACGTTGGTGATCCGCTTTGGAAGCCCCGACCAGTCCGGCCAGCTAGAACTCTGCGGGAAAGAAGTGCTGCCGGGCCTGCGGTCCTCCTGAACGGCTAGTTTTGTGCCAGACCGGATTATCTCGGTTCTTCGACGTTTTCCCTGTAACGCACGATCACCTCGTTGGCGGCGCTGGATGCGGGATCAAAATTGACATCTACGCTCTCAGCGATATAGTGGGCCTACTCAATAAACCTCATTCGCAAAATCTTAACCTGGACTGAGTGCGCCAGGATCAGGGGATCAAAAATGACCACCACCACCAATAGCCCGCGGTCTGAAGAAACCAAAAAATACGGAGTTGTGGGCACCCGGCCCATCCGGCACGATGGACTGGACAAGGTTATCGGCGCGGCCAAATACGGCGCCGACATTCAGTTGCCGGGAATTCTCCACGGCAGAGTGTTGCGCAGCCCTTACGCCCACGCCCGTATCAAATCCATCGACACCACGAAGGCCGAGGCTTTGACCGGCGTCACCGCGGTGGTCACGTCCAAGGACTTTCCCATATTTAGCAGCACGGCCATCGACCTGGCTGTAACTCAGGGGAACCCCCGTCTATTGGCCGAACATATAATGGCCGCCGGCAAGGCTCTCTACATAGGACACACCGTAGCCGCCGTAGCCGCTACGAGTCCCCATATCGCAGAACAGGCCCTTGGTCTGATAGAGGTTGATTACGAGGTGCTGACGCCTGTCCTCAACTTGAAAGACGCCATGAAAGAGGACGCTCCTCTGATCCATGACGATTTGACGACCTACTTCAAGTTGGAGCGTTTCGCCAGGGGCGACGATACTGGCGCCAAGAGCAACATCGCCAGCCACATCCAGCACAAGCTGGGCGACATTGATAAGGGGTTCGCGGAAGCCGATGTGATCGTGGAGCGGGAGTTCAGCACTCAAACCGTTCACCAGGGATACATCGAGCCCCACGCTTCCACCGCCACCTGGGCTGGGGACGGACGGCTGACCATCTGGACCTGCACCCAGGGCCACTTCGCTATTCGGTCGTCTTGCTCCGCCATCCTGGACATTCCTGAGTCCGATATCAAGGTGGTCCCAACAGAGATCGGCGGCGGGTTCGGCGCAAAGGCTACCACCTATCTGGAACCGTTGGCCGCGATCCTGTCCAAGAAAAGCGGCCGCCCGGTGAAGATCGTTATGACGAGAAAGGAAGTCTTTGAAGGCACGGGCCCGGCCTCGTCAACTCTGATGCGAACCAAGATTGGGGCAACCAAGGACGGAAAGATCACAGCGGCCCAACTTTGGATGGCGTTTGAAGCCGGGGCGTTCCCCGGTTCTCCGGTGGGGGGCGCTACTCTCTGCGCAACCGGCGCCTACAACATCGAGAATCTGTTGGTTGACGGCTACGACGTGGTGCTCAACAAGCAGAAGGTCCAGGCCTACCGCGCCCCAGGCCAGCCCCAAGGCGCGTTCTCCGTGGAGCCGGTTATCGACGAACTCGCCACTAAGTTGGGGATCGACCCCCTGGAATTCCGATTGAGGAACGCCGTCAAGGAAGGGGACCGGATGCCCAATGGCGTGCCTCACCCTGTATTTGGAGTCAAAGAGCTCGAAGAGGCGATGCGGGACCATCCTCATTATCAGACACCTCTGGCCGGCCCCAATCAAGGCCGGGGAGCGGCGATCGGCTACCGGTGGCAGGGAGGCCAGGCGTCGTCGGCCACAATTGCCGTCAACACCAACGGGACCATCAACCTGATCACTGGCTCGGTGGACATCGGGGGCTCCCGAACAGCCGTGGCCATGCAGGCGGCCGAGATCTTGGGTATCAGCGCCGAGGACGTGTATCCCACGGTGGTGGACACAGACCTGGTCGGATACACCGCGAATACGGGAGGCAGCCGCACGGCCTTCGATACGGGATTCGCCGCCATCCGCGCCGCTGAAGAGGCCATCAGGTTGATGAAGGCCCGCGCCGCCCTCCTCTGGGAAACCGAAGAAGGCGACGTTACTTTCGACCACGGAACATTCATCTGCGGCAAGACTGAAGACACCCTCAGCTTCAAGGACCTATCGGCGCGGCTGATGCGGACCGGTGGCCCGATAAGTTGTTCAGTTTCGACCAACTCCCCTGGGAGCGGCCCCATCATCGCGGGCAATATCGTGGATGTGGCAGTCGACCCCGAGACCGGCAAGGTCGACATCCTACGTTGCACCGCATTCATGGATGTGGGCACCGCGGTGCATCCGGCCTATGTTGAGGGCCAGATACAGGGCGGCACGGTTCAGGGCATCGGCTGGGCGCTGAACGAGGGCTACTTCTACGACGAGAATGGTGGCATGCTGAACAGCAGCTTCCTGGACTACCGGATGCCGACGGCCCTAGACGTGCCGATGATCGAGACGGTCATGATTGAGGTACCCAACCCCAAGCACCCCTTTGGACTGCGTGGCGTGGGCGAAGCGCCGATAATCCCTCCGTTGCCCGCGCTGGCGATCGCCGTGTCCAACGCCATCGGCGTCCCTATGAGACACCTACCCTTGACGCCCGACGTCATCCTAGCTGCCCTGGAGTCGAGGGGCGCATAAGCTCGATGCCTGTAACATTGCCAACGGTCCGGCGAATCGGTTGATACCGAACGCCGGGTCAAGCTTTTTTGTTAAGGAACCTACCAGGGAACCTACCGGGGAACCTAGCCCGGGGTCCGCGATTGTCGAAAATCAGCGGGCCTCAGCCGTTCTTTGCCCCAGTTTCTTGATCTCTCTTACCAATCGCCTACGGGGCGGCTAGAACATGGCCGCTGTCCAACAGAACCGGTCCTGGACCGGCCGGGTCAAAGTCCTGTTGCAACTCAAGGACTTTCGGCTGATGTGGTTCGCCGGCGGCTTGGACAATGCCGGGCGGTGGATGGACGCCCTGGTGATGGGCCTGCTGGTGTTGGAACTAACCGACTCCGCTTTCCAAGTGGCATTGTTGTTCGTGTTCCGCTGGTTGCCGATGTTGGCCTTTGCTTTGCTATCCGGCATGATCGCCGACCGCGCCAACCGCTGGGCCATCATGATGGTGAACCGAACATTGGCAGTTTCGGCGACTACTGTCATCTTCCTCCTGGTTCTAACCGACAAAGTAGAACCATGGCATGTCTTCGTCGCATCGTTCTTCCTGGGACTGCTCTTCGTGCTTGAGTTCCCGTCCCGCCGTTCTCTGATCTACGACTTGGTGGGCAGCGATCGTATCGTCAGCGCCATGTCTCTAGAAACGATAAACATGACGCTCGGGAAGTTCATCGGCCCGTTCATGGCGGGATTACTGATCCAATTCACCGGTTTCTCTGGGACCTACATCTTCCTGATGGGGATCTATATCGTTGCCTTCGTGTTGATCCTGATGGTCAAAACCAGAGGTCCGGCTAGAACGTCATCTTCATACACGTTCTGGCGCACAGTGTCCCGGGGGTTCAAATACTCGATGAACAGCAGCGTGATCCGTGGGATACTGGTCGTCACGCTGATCATGAACGCCATGGCCTTCAGCGTTGAATCTTTATTCCCGGTGGTAGCCAGAGACCATTTAGGTGTTGGCGAGTTGCTGACCGGCTTCCTGATATCAGCCCAGGCCATCGGGTCATTGGCCGCAGCTCTTTTCATCGCTTCGCTGGCGGCAGTGCGCTATCACGGACGGATCT
The DNA here is from genome assembly GCA_027624135.1 of Chloroflexota bacterium. Classification (GTDB taxonomy): domain Bacteria; phylum Chloroflexota; class Dehalococcoidia; order Lucifugimonadales; family UBA3495; genus UBA9611. The sequence continues at coordinate 8,251 of JAQBXL010000020.1, read as the reverse complement.
TCTGTCTGGGACTGGGGCTGCAACTGCTCAGTCTGTTGTTCTTCGCGTTATCTCCCTGGTACCCGTTATCGTTCACCATGCTGATGCTTGCTGGGTTGGGCGCTGCGGGCTACAGCACCATGCAGAGCACGATAATCCTCATATCGGCGGAGCCAGAGATGCGGGGAACGGCTCTGGGCATGCTTGGACAGTGCATCGGCGTGGCCGCTGTCGGCGGATTGGCTGTCGGCGCAGTCGCCAACTACTTCAGCGCCCACGCGGCCGTGGCGATGAGCGTGTCCTTGGGCCTGGTGTTACTGATACCAGCGGTGTACTTCTCGCCCCTCATCAAGCACCCCATCGCCCCGCCGGAAGAAGTATCTAGCGACGGAAGCCCAGCCGAGCCGGCTTAAAGAGCCCCTTCCGCTTCAAGTTGGGACACTTCCTCTGGCGTCATCCCGCCCAGTGAGCAGAGAATCTCTGCATTGTGCTCGCCCAGCATTGGCGGCGTGCCTTCGGGAGAGTCTACGCAGGCGGTGAGGCGGGTTGGGGTCTTCACGCCGTGAAATATTCCTCCCAGGGTGTCGCCCGTGTCTACAAACATCTGACGGGCTTCCAACTGCGGGCATCGGTCCAAGTCCGCCATCGTCTGGGTCACTCCCATCGAGAAACCGATTTCGGTCAGGGTCGCAGCCACCTGAAACTTGGGCAAGCTGGACGACCATCCTTCGATGGCCGGGATGATGTGCTCATAGTAGAACTGGCCGTCCATGCCGGGTCCGGCCAGAAAGCGGACGTCACCTTCCAACAAATCTTCCCGTCCCACCACCTGCCACAGTTCGCGCATCCGTTCTTCGGTGCGCACCCCAGCTAAGACAACGTAGCCGTCCTTGGCTTTGAAGGTGATTCCGGCGGTAGCCAACCGGTCCCTAGACCGGGCTGGGTTATCGCCGGTGGAGTGGAAGAAGTTCATGTTGCTTTCTATGTGCGAAACCATACATTCGTACATGGCCATATCCACGTATTGGCCCAACCCGGTCTTGCGCCTGGTTTCCAGGGCCAAGACGATCCCCAGAGCCGTCCAGACGCCGGGGATCGAGTCGCCGATGTTGTCGCCCACGCTCTGGGGCGGCCCGTCCGGTTCTCCGGTGATCTCCATCCAGCCGGACATGGCCTGGATGGCAAGATTGTTGGCGGGACGGCTTGAGTAGGGGCCCTTCAAGCCTTCGCTGTCGCCGTAGCCGGTGATGCTGGCATAAACCAAACCGGGATTTATCTCGCTCAGGTGATCGTAGCCCAATCCGAGACGGCGGAAAGCCCCGGAGCCCCAGTTGTCCACTAGCACGTCTGAGTTGCGGATCAGTTCCTCGAATGCTGTCTTACATCTGGGGTTGCGCAGATCTATTGAAACGCTCCGTTTGTTGCGATTCACGCCAAGGAAGCGGGAGCTCATCTTGCGGCCATCCTCGGCTTCGATGAATGGCGCGCGGTTCCGGGCCTGGTCCCCGGTGCCAGGCCGTTCGATCTTGATCACGTCTGCGCCCATGTCGCCGAGAATCATGGAACAAAACGGCCCGGCCACGATATGGGTGGCGTCCAATACTCTGATACCCTCAAGGGGGAGGGGCAGCTTCTGACCTGCTGAGACCATCAATACACCTCTTGAGTCCTGCATCCACTGCCGACGGTAGAAGGCAGCAGTAGGCCGACAATCGTCTTCGCTGGGATATTCGTCAGCATTTTACACTCTGACCAGAGGTAACACCGCCTTTGACTTTCCCGATGCTGCCCGTTAGCATGTGCGCCGCTGCCCGGCACACTCGGCGGCCTCGATAAACGAACGAAACCAACGGAGTTCGATATGAAAGCAAAGGGCGTATCCCACATAGCAGTCTGCGTGGCTGACCTTGAGAAGTCGCTGGAGTTCTACCGCGACATCTTGGGTATGACCGTGAGGCTGTGCACCACCCAGGAGATGGCGCGGCGGCCTGGGGCGGAATCAGTCGAGATGTACGAACAGCCAAGAATAGCCCGGACCGTGGCAAATATCTGGTTCGATGAACCAGACTCGTACCAGCCTTTCCTGGTGCTGACCTCCCATCCCGGAGAACAGGTCGGCGGCGAACCGATCAAGTTGGACCAGAAAGGCATCAGCCACATCTCGTTTGAAGTTGAGAATGTCCGGGCCTACGCCGACGAACTGATTGCCAAGGGTGTATCCCTGGCCGGAACGATCGACGATTTCACCGACGCGTCGGGCAACATACGAACCATCTTCGTTTACGATCCCGACGGAATACTGGTTCAATTCGATGAAGGCCCACCGTCCAACTGATGAAGCTCGCGATTCGGGGATCTACCCGGCAACAACATGGCTGATTCGGAAACTTCACCGTCCCCAGAGTCGTTCAGTATCGGCATGGGCCGGCTATCTCTGCTCGACCGGTATCTCACGGTCTGGATCTTTTCGGCGATGGCCATCGGCGTCGCGAGCGGCCATTTTTGGCCCGGAATCTCCGATTTCACCGAATCCCTCACGGTCGGAACCACATCTGTCCCGATAGCTGTCGGCCTGATACTGATGATGTACCCGCCGTTGGCCAAGGTCCGATACGAAGAGCTGGGCGAGGTATTCCGCAACTGGCGCATCCTGGCACTGTCGCTGGTTCAAAACTGGCTCATCGGCCCGGTTCTGATGTTCCTCCTGGCCATCCTTTTCTTGAGAGACTACCCAGAATTCATGGTGGGGGTCATTCTCATCGGAACGGCTCGGTGCATCGCCATGGTGATCGTCTGGAATGAACTGGCCGAGGGCGACAGCCAATATGCCGCTGGACTTGTGGCGCTTAATTCGATATTCCAGATACTGTTCTATTCCTTCTACGCCTACATATTCATCACCGTCCTTCCTCCTTGGTTCGGGCTTGAAGGCGTGGTGGTGGACATAACTATCATCCAGATTGCCAAGAGCGTGGCGATCTATCTTGGAATACCATTTTTCGCGGGAATCCTTTCGCGGTACGTGTTGTTGCGGACCATGGGCACTCTTTGGTACGAGCATGTTTTCATTCCCAAGATCAGCCCAATAACCCTGGTTGCCCTGTTGTTTACGATACTGGTCATGTTTTCGCTAAAGGGCTCGGTCATCGTGGATATTCCGCTCGACGTGGTGAGAATCGCCATACCTTTAGCGATCTACTTCGTGGCGATGTTCCTGATCTCCTTCTACATGGGCCGTCGCGTGGGCGCAGACTATTCCAAGACGGCCACCGTGGCTTTTACCGCGGCAAGCAACAACTTTGAGCTGGCCATTGCCGTGGCAGTCGGCGTGTTCGGCATTGGCTCGGGCCAAGCGCTGGCGGCAGTCGTAGGGCCCCTGGTCGAAGTGCCCGTGCTCATCGGGTTGGTCAACGTCGCACTCTATTTCCAACGCCGGTACTTTGTTGCGGCAACGCCGTGAAGAGGCGGTAGAACGCAAATGTTGACCGTTTTCGGCGTGATCGCCGTGAGCATAATGTTTCTTTCCTACTGGACCGAGGAACGGTCTAAGTGGTTGGTGCTTATCTTCGCCCTAGGTTCAGCAATGACTTCTCTCTATAGTGGGCTGGAAGAATTATACCCAATCACCGTGATTGAGGGGTTGTGGGCACTTGTGGCCCTTCGACGGTTTGCCCAACGGCATCAGCGGGAGAAAGAACAAGCCGGCGCCTGATGGGCGCCGGCTTGTTGGTTCGAGTGGGTCGGTGGTGATTCCCGGGGTCTGGCCTATGCTGGCTCTCCCACTGGCTCCCGCCCTGGCTCTCGCACAGTAAAGGTCACTTCACGTCCGGCGAATTCACACTCACAGCAAACCGAGCGGTCCATGACATCGCCGTTCGCCATCTGGAACAGCGCACTCAGGGCCGTGGCGCCGGAACGGCACATGGGCCGAGAGAGCTTCCCGTCCGGGCCGATCTCCCAGGTGTTGCCCGGCATCAAGTTCAGAGGGCATCCACCATACACTTTGGTGATCGATGCGGAGACCGCCGTTTTCGGCGCGTCGGTCAGATCATCAACCATCGCTATAGTCTCTGGCTCCAGAGTGGCAATCAGATCTGTGGATTCACACATCGAGTCCTCCTTCATGGCTTTCATGGCTTTATCGACAACCGGCTCTTCCCGCGTCAAAAGCGTGCCCAAGTACAAAATAGCGGTGGCGAATGCAATCACCGTCAAGGCCATTGTGATTGGAGTGGACAAGACCATCACGGCTGCCGCGGCTGCCATAACGACCACGGGAGCAACGATCATCAGGCCGATTCTATTCATCCAATCGTAGCCGCTTCTATGTTCTAATCTCATCGCTGACCTCCCTTGATAACTTGTATCCTCAAGCTACGGTTATATCTTCCTGCACTCCACATTCGCTTCCTAGGGCCAATCGGACCCGTGCAGTTCGCCAGATGGCCTCGATTGAGGAATTTTCAATATACTGATAGCTGTCGAAGCAATTCAGACCAAGGTCGATGTAGGTATGACACACATCAAATCCTCGCCCGAAGCTAAGGAAACCCTAAAAGAAAGGGCCGTCGCGATTCGTCGGCCCTTTCTTTTTGTGCGGCACTGCCCGAGCAAGTTGTCACTTAATGAGTCTGACCGACTCAAAACTCTGCGAAATCCGAAGCGTCGCCGCTTTGTAGAATGAACCGGAAATACGCGACCATAGAGGAGTCCATAGCAGAATCAGGAATCCCTTGGATTAAAAGATAGAAATGATTCCTAACAGTGTCGTACGCCGGTTGAAGGCTTTAATCGTCTTCGCAGGTATCGGGTTGATAGCGTTATTTGTGCTCGGGGCCGGGCCAAGCCAAGGCGGGGTTCCTCCACAGCCCTACGGCGCCAATTTCTTTTCCGGTGTGATCACAGTCCAGGGCGAAATCCCTCCGGTCAATACCAAGGTTATCGGATGCGTCGCCGACTGCATCCGGGTATTTGAAAGTGAACCTGTGCTGACCGACGCTGATGGAAATTACGTTGCACTCCAGTTGAATCCAGATGACGAAGAGTTGGTCGGCCGAATCATATATTTCTATCTGGTAAATGAATTTGGCCGAATCTCAGCCAGTGAGACCAGAAGATTCGAAGGCGATTTCAACATCTACGATCTGGACCTGACATTCATCGACCCGCTGCCAGTGGTAGCACCTACTCCTGCCCCACCTACGTTGAGCCTGGTTCCGGAGACGGGGCTGGTGACAACGATCAATGGCGGGGGGTTCTCTTCGGGTTCTTTGGTGACTTTAATGTCACAGGGGACGGTACTGGGGACAGTGATTGCCGACGGGAACGGAAGATTCCGGATAGTTATAACGGCGCCATCGTCAGTAGCAGGGGAATATCAGGTTACGTCGACGGACGCAGAGGGGAGATCTGGAAGCGCTACCCTGACCGTGCCTGATCTGACCGGTCAAGACGGATTGGCTGGGGCCAAGGGATCAACCGGTCCTGGCGGCGCTGATGGCAACCAAGGCGCCCCGGGACCAACGGGCAGCGATGCCTCGCTTGTTCTTCCGGTAGTGGCGCTAACCCTGGCGGGTTTGGCGATCCTTATAATTATCGTGATGTATCTGTACCTTGTGAGTTGGTATAAAGACCTGGTCCGCCGCCTCCCCCCTCCAGGAATAAGATAAACTAAGGCGGCGGCCAGTCACACTCCAACATCTTCAATACAACTGGGTGGATATCAGGGTCCGCGGTGGCGATTTAGGAAGGGCTAAAAAATGGTGCGTTGCCGCCGCGAGTTACTAGCGAATGAAGAGACGGGAACAGGCTGGTCAAGTCGAGGTCTCAATGAGCCTCGACCGTCTCAGCCTTCCCGCCTTGACTCCTCCGTGACTACTGATTGTTTTGCTTGATGCAGCGGCGTCAAGCAGCTTTCCTGACACCGCTTTTTGACCCTCCGATGAATCGGTAGCCCACGCCCGGGACGTTGACAAACCACTTGGGGTGTTTCGCGTCGTCTTCGAACTTGCGCCTCAGGCGCATGATGTGTTGCTTAACTGAACCAACACCGCCTAAACCTGCCTTCGCGAGTTCCTTCTCGATCTGGCTCCGTGAGACCACGGAGCCGTTGTTTTTAACCAAAAGATGCGTCAGTTGAAACTCAGCCGGGGTCAAAGACAGGTCGCGGTTGCCGATGAACACCTCGTGGGTCGAGGGGTCCACCTTCAAGTCACCGCCAATCAGCGGTTCCTCGTCTTCACCCGCATCGCGGCCTTCTGTCCGCCGAACCAAGCTCCATACTTTGAAGGTAAATTCCGATAGTTCACAGGGAAGTTGAATGTATTGATCCGCACCCGCTTCCAGGGCGGTAACTGACTCCAATTCATTCGACTGGTGGTTAACAACCACCAGTCGAACATCGGAGAATTCACGTAATTCCCGTATTATTTCCGTAAGTGATTTGTCTGGAAAATCGGGTCTCAGAATCACCAGGTCCGGTGATTCATCTTTGATCATTTCCAGACCGGATGTGCCGGTGACAGCGACCATGGGGATCACTTTGGGCCAGCGAAGACAGATTCCTAATCTGACTATCTCCGCTACCTTTGGATCGGCACCAATGAATACGGCCGTTTGCATTTGGATAGTCCTCCGAGTCGGTCCAAGTTCGGTGGTTGGTGCGCCGCGTGCCGATACTTCTCGCCGTTTGATTGCATTTTGACCAGCGTTCGCCGGTTAAGGGTCGCGCCAGCCGTGATGCGAGCCATGAATCAACTTGTGTACGTGTCCATGGTCATTGCCGGGGTACCGGGTATGCTGCTGAATCTCCTTGGGCTTCACCCTAATCCACGATTGTTTAGGGTGGCCCCCTCCAAAAACTCCCTACCCGGCAAGGCTAGGTCGTAGAGGGGACCACCTGTGATTAGGGGTAACGTCCCTTAGTGATGGCTAATCGATTAACGCCTGCCGGGGATCCGGGGGGGGCTTGAGCTTGCTCCGGAGTGAGGCGCCAAAACCGGGGTTGCCAGAGGGCATCTTGTCAGCGGAAGCCGTGTCTTGGTTCGGCTTGAGGGAGTTCGCGTTTAGGCCTGTGGCGATCAAGGTCAGACTGACCTCTTCACCCATGGACTCGTCGATACCCATGCCGAAGAAGATGTTGGCATCCTTCCTGACGGTGTCTGCAATGAGGTTACCTGCGGAGTTCACGCCACCAAGGGTCAGAGCCTGGGATCCGCCCTTGACCATGAACAGCACGCCTTTGGCGTTGTCTATCGATAGGTTCAACAGCGGGTTGGCGATGGCCTGTCGGGCCGCTTCCACGGGGCCTGAGTTTCCGTAACCCTTGCCGATGGCCATCAGCACACCGCCGGGGTTACTCATGATTGAGCGAACATCAGCGAAGTCACAGTTGATCTCTTGAGGAACGTTGATCAGTTCAGAGACGCTCATGATTCCTTGGGTTACGACCTCGTCGGCGGTTCAGAACGCCTCGACCATGGGGGCGTCGTGATTAACGTAGTTCAACAGACGGTCGTTGTGAATCATGATCAGGTTGTCCACATATGGCCGCAGACGATCGACTCCGGCGACAGCCGAACCTAGACGGAGGCGTCCCTCAAAGCTGAACGGTGTGGTAACCACGCCGACTACTAGCGCTCCCATTTCTTTGGCCAGATACGACACATACGGGGCAGCACCGGTGCCGGTGCCTCCACCCATGCCGGCCGTTACGAAGACCAACTCAGAGTCGGCAAGAATGCGGCGGAGCTGCGAAGAAGATTCTTCGGCGGCGCGGGCGCCAGCCCTGTAATCGCCGCCGGCTCCCCAACCACGAGTCTCTTTCTCACCGATCTGGATGACATCTACATCTTCGTCTTCCATGATCAGTGATTTGATATCTGTGTTGACCATGGCAAAGGACACGCCGGGCACTTGGTGGCGCAGCATTCGCTTTACGCAGTTACAGCCACCGCCGCCAACGCCGATAACTTTGATGCGAGCCGGAGCCCTCTCGTTGGTATCTATTCGAAGAGGTCCGTCTTGCGGTTCCTGATTCTCCACGTGATGTCCGTTGGTTATATAATCCTGAATCGCCATCGTGTCTCCTTTACGGTGTTAATTTCTGGCCTCTCGGCCGTCACCCTTTTAAACACGTAGGTGCATCACAGCACCAAACATTCCTATTCTCCCCGCCGCCGCACACCATTCAGTCTTCCACACTTTGAGGTGGTATCGGTTTTTTAGACAGCTAGCTAAGAGAGGGTCCCGCTCCTAAGATGACAGAAATAAA
>JAQBXL010000165.1 GCA_027624135.1 Chloroflexota bacterium | reverse complement strand
CCCCTCCTGGTGTTTGGTGCTGACACTACCAATTCACCTGAAGGGGTCTTTTCTTGCAAGCAATATTTATACGAGTTTTAGCTTTTTACCAAACTCCGGGATGACTCATGTCTGCCGTTCTACCAATCTGGATTTTCTGTGACTACGTTACTTCTCGTTGCGGGTAAGCTTTAGGCCGCCTATAGGACGCAAGATCGGGGCAAAGACGCGCCGATCGAAACTTCTCTGGCGCAGGCAGAGATTGGGTTAAAGCACAATCCGCTCGTATTTCCATCGACTACCCATTCGACTAGGAAGTCGTTGCCGGTCCCGTCACCCGCTAACCGATGTATCCAACATCCTCCGACCTCGACCGATCTCTCGGCAGTGATGACGACAGATCCGGGTAGAGGACCGGTCAGAACATCCTCGGGCGCGGTGTAATCGAGGGCGCTAACCAAGTCTTGGAACTTCTTGTCTTGTGTCACCAAAGCTGATTCTGCCGCTTCGAGACGTTCCGTTAACGCTTCGATCGTGGCTTCGAGGTTCTCTGTCGCTTCTGCATCAAACGCTGGCTGAGGAGTGATGGTTGGAAGAGCAGCCAACGCATCAACGACTCGTTGGTCGACCAATTGGGTCACATCTTCCTCTGACCGTTGACAAGCCAAGGCCAGAAACAGGAGCAATATTGCCAGGACAGGCACAAGTTTTGAATTCATCTTCCATCTCCGCGAACTTCCAGGATATTGGGCCAGATGGGGCGCGTTAGGCCAACCACACCTGACTCTAGGGATCAGGCACATATCGCTCCGAAACGGGCCGTCTAGCGGAGCGGATGTTGACCTATTCTCACCGATTTACGAAATGCATTTTACCAAAGTTGTGGGTTTTCAGTCGAGCCGGTCTGAAGCCCCGATCCGCTTTTCCCAGCGCCGCATGCCATAATTACGCCGTTGATGAGCGTAAACCGTGGGAGGGTGGGTAATGTCGCTAGAACGCCTTAACCAAACAAAAGCCCAAGCAAGATCCAATTGAACTGGACCGTATACATCCTACAGTGCGCCGATGGAACCCTGTATACGGGCATCACCAATGACCTGGAACGCCGTTTGGCGGAGCATCAGTCAGGGCAAGGCGCAAAATATACCAGAGGGCGGGGTCCGCTTCGGATCGTTTACCAGGAAGATTGCCGAGACCGGGCACTGGCCTCCAAACGCGAGATTGAGATAAAGTCGATGGACAGAAAGGCCAAACTACTGCTGGTTGCCGAAAAATTGCCAGGACCCAACCAGACAGCAAAATAAACATCGATTCTTGGCGATATGGCGGCAGGCAAAGCATCCCGACGACCGTCGATGTCCCAGACTGGCGCGCATACTTATTGGAAGAGGCCATATGACTCAGAAGCTGACGGAAGAGGAACTGCTGGAGCTAGCCCGCAGGTACAGTTTCCGAAGCCGTATCGACTCCAACGGCGTCGCTGGCCCAATCATGGTCTGGGGAAGGGGTCCGTGTTCCGGTTTGTCCCACCCTTTACCACCACCGAGGCCAAACTCGACCAGGCGGCGGATATATTGGACCACGCTATATCCACCGTGGTTTAAGTCTGAGCTAATCATCGAGAGTTGCGAGAGTTGATTGATGGGCGAGGCACGCACCTCTATAATCCCCGGCACATCTTCTACTACCAATAACCACCTGTAAGGGAGGTCTGTCATGGTCAAGTTAGGAGGCACCGCCTCAGTTTCGCACATGGAAGTCTTTCAGGGACTTGAGACATTGTTTCGGCGGCAGGGCATCGACTTAGAATGGGTGTTGTACTCGGGTTACGACAACTTGGTCGATGCATTCGTTAGTGGCGAGATCGATCTGGCCTGGAACGGTCCCCTTAGCTACGTGAAGATCAAACAGCAGGCCGCCGATGCCTGCCGGTTCATTGCCATGCGGGACGTAGATGTCAACTTCACCACCCACTTCATCACCCAGACCGAGTCGGGTATTGAGACGGTGGAAGACCTCAAAGATAGAAGCTTCGCCTTTGGCCGGAGATCGTCGGTGCAGGCAGGACTCCTGGCATATTCGTTTCTAAAGGATTCAGGCATAGATCCCAGGAAAGACCTGTCGATCAATAGCTTCTACGATGACCGGACGTCAGATACGAAGTCGGACGAACGAGACGTTGTTGAGAGGGTGCACAGCGGAGAGTTTGACGCCGGAGCAGTCAGCCAAAAGACATTGGAATCGCTGGCCAGCGACGGTTCATTGCCCCGCGATGACATCCGCATCTTCTGGTCCAGCCCCGGATACAACCATTGTTGCTTCACGTCACAGCGGAACCTTGATCCGGAACTAGTAGCAAAGATCGAATCAGCCTTCATCTCGGTCACGGCGGACGATCCGGTGGGCAGATCGGTGTTGGACGGTGAAGGCTGCGATCATTTCGTTCCAGGGATGGAAGAAGGCTGGGAACTGATCGAGAAAGCCGCCCTTGCCGAGGGTCTTATCTGACGAACAGATAGTCCTAGGCATCAGCGTCTTGAATGTCGTACTAGCCGTTTTCCGGCTGGTCGGGGGCGTTCCGGAGTATATCCTCCAGTGTTCTATCCAACCCTGGCTCCAATGACACCACGGTCTCGAAAGGCACGTAGTTGTAGTCGGCCTTGGCTCGATCGATCAACTCTCTGGCGGTCGAGTTCGTTGATGCGATCTTCTCCAGTGTGTCCACCAACTCCCCAGGCTCTGCTTCCCCAAGGGATAATAGTTCGGAGAGGTCCACATCCAGGTCAAACATCGCCTTGATCCGCCGCATGATGTCATAAAAGGCGCGGTGGTCGCGGCTGATGCCCACGGGATCATTATTGGGAGTCAAGAACGGGTACATGGGGGCCATAGCGCCCAGGCGTAACATTTCCATCTCCGGATGTTCGTAATGGGCTAAAGTGACCAGAGCCATGGCTATCGTAGGTCCGTTGCGGCTTTGCGTACCGTAATTGGAATATCGCAGACCATAGTTGTCCAGTTTCGCCTTCATGTCGGCACGGCTGTAGATGCAGCTGACACTACGTTCCATCTCAGGCGGGGCGGCGCCGTTGTACCCCTCCACCGCGATGATCTTGGGCGTGTCGAGTTCAGCGACAGCTTGGAAGAACGCTTCTGCGTAGACATCGATTCGGAACCAAGGCTCTTGACCCAAGAATATTATTAGGCCGTTCCCGGCATCGTAGAACCGGTTGCTCCGAGTCATCGGCTGGCTGGGAAGACCCTCGCTGTAAGCCGCTCTGGGGCGGTAGGTGTCGTGGGTGCCAGGCACCTGAAACGGGTAGCAGAGCTTGGAGACTTCAGGCCCCATCTCGCCGATCTGAACCGCGCCTAGCTTGTTTATTAGGTAGGCCGGCAGACCTCCGGAGACCTCACCGCCATCGGACCATTGCCGCCGCCATCCTGCGATCAACTGCTTCGCGGCGGGTTTGGATTCCAGGTTCAGTAACTCGTCTGCCATTTCACTTCACTCCTCTGCCGGCTATGCGGGAGAATAGTTCCGCTGCCAGCATAGGTCTACCCACAATTCATGGCTCCGGTAACAGGGAATTTCATTCTGACAGAGCGCCGTGCCATTCGCAATTGGCCAACGGAGCAGGTTGGTGGACATAACCGGTGTGCGCCGACGGCTTATCGCAAACAGATCTAGTCAATGCAGCCGGTCTCAATGTTTTCCTCGGCCCTCAATCCAATATGGAGATGACGGCCGGGAAGATGGACGGCGTATGTCGCGAAGCTCTGTCTGACGCGTGGTGGGCCGGACAGCGCAGGTCTGCAGAGAAATTGTAGCTTTGGAATGCCAGGCTGGCGGACGGTGGCGGCTCGGAGATACTGATGTTGCCGGGGCCGATCGGCCACGATTATGCCCAAGAAGGTCGGTTCGAAACTTTGGTTTCGTGCCAGGCCTTCGACCTATAGTTTCAACTAAGCCGCCTTCACGCAATTATCATCGTAAGACGTATCAGCGAGAATACCGTCTGGCACAGGGGTGGCGTCGTCGGTGGAGCTGACGAGAGAATCAACCAAAGCGAACATGTCTGCCGGTTCGACAGGTTTGCCCAGCATCGAGAACGCTCCAGCCACCAAGGCTTGGCGGGCGAATGCGTTAACCTTATGGTCCGACACGACAATAACTTTGGCCGATGGGTTTGATCTCACGATCTGGCGGCAGTCCTCGAAAGCCATTGGACCAGGCGATCCGACGTTCATGAGAATGATGTCATAGTCCTTTGATTCAACCTGGGCGATCGCCTGTTCACCATTACTAGCCACGGACGCTCTGTACCCAAGGTTCTCAACTGTCGATTTGACCGACTTCCGGTCGCCTGATTCGTCATCATCTAGGACCAAAACACAGGGAGCATCCAGCACCCCGTCCACGGCTACAAGTAACCTATCGACGTTGAACGGCTTGTACAAAACCGTATAAGCGCCCTCCTCCAATGCTTGGCGAATCAAATCTTCTACCGAATATCCAGTCATCATGATCACCGGAGTGCCGGGACTAAATGATTTGACCTGCCTAAACGCCTCTAGGCCGTCCATCCCAGGCAAGTTGATGTCCATAAACACTAATGAAAAATTCTCGCTGGAAGCCAACTCTATCGCTTTGTATCCGTCATCAACACCGTAGACATCGTATCCGGCATCCTCAAGGATAACGGTGATGGTGGATAGCATTCGTGGCTCGTCATCGACGACCATGATTTTTGATTTTATCGTGCCCACATCATCTCTCCTAACTAACGCATTTGATTACAGAACCCGAACCGTTGCCTTGGTATTCTGCATGGACATTCCATATCGATTTGTTTGAGGCGTCTCATTACCCGAGCCGCAAATCTCACACAGGCGTTCGACGAAGCTGTAGCCGATATATAGGGCATGAAGCGATCTGGCGCCGCACGCTAGGCAAACAACCCCAGGATATTTTTCTGTGCAGTGTTTGTTTAATATCGTCTCTACGGCGCACTCAATGTCGCCCAAATAACCTATCTGCTGAATGGTGTTGCCCGAAATATTCGAGCTAATATCAGAAGTTGTGGAAATTGAGTGACGCCGGTCGTAAAGAAAGGCGTACCCTTCCAGCAAGAATA
>JAQBXL010000019.1 GCA_027624135.1 Chloroflexota bacterium | reverse complement strand
CCAGAAGACCAGCGTCGGAGGTGATGGTTGAGCCGTGGAATTCCAGGCGGACTTTGGGGTTGAACTGGAGCTGGAGAGAGGCCTTTTCGCTGTCACCCATTAGGTGCCTCCATGATGCTTACGCTATATTACTGCAAAGTGACATACTATGGAGTAATTATAGCTGTGAAAACGGGAATTGGCTCACAATTAGACAACAATTGAAATAACAGCGACGCATTACTGAGAGAGCTTTTTAGCCATATGGGAAATGTGGGTTAAGGTCCAAGCACGCCGCCGACCCGTGACTGAATTCGTGATGACTTGTGCTAAAATACCCCAGTGGCACCAGATAGAGGCGGTCTTTGTAGGCCGCCTTTCATCGTCTGGAAAACTGACAAAGCATCTCATCAACCGCCTGGTCAACCGCTTGGCTTCCCAGCGCATCCCACAAGGACCAATCTCCAATGTCCGCTCCCTTATTGATCGAAACGATTCAGCAGCTTGTGGCCGATGCCTTGGAAGCCGCCCGCCAGGAAGGCGTGCTGCAGTTAGAGACCATGCCAGTGATCCAGGTTGAGCGGCCTGGCAAATCGGAGCATGGCGATTTTGCCACCAACCTACCTCTTCGCCTGGCAAAGGCCACTCGTATCAACCCCTTGGAACTGGCCCAATTGCTGGCCGCCCACATCCCCACCGGCGACATCATCGATCGGGTGGAAGCCGCGCCACCAGGGTTCGTCAACTTCTACTTGAAAGAATCCTGGCTCCAACAGCAGGTGGAAACGGTGCGTCAGGCCGGAAACAGTTTTGGCAACGTTGACGCTGGGCAGGGCCGCCGCATGATGATTGAGTTCGTCAGCGTCAATCCCACCGGGCCGGTCCATGTGGGCCATACCAGAGGCGCGGTGCTGGGCAGCGCTCTAGCCAACGTCCTGGAAGCAGCCGGATATGACGTCACCCGGGAGTACTACATCAATGATGCCGGAACCCAGATGCAGGCGTTCTACAGGTCGGTCCTAACCCGCTACAAAGAGGCACTGGGCCGGGAAGCGCAGATGCCGGAAAACGGCTACCAAGGCGATTACATCATCGATCTGGCCAAAGAGATCATTGAATCGGAGGGTTCTCGTTTCCTAGACCAGGATGAAGAGCAGGCCATTAAAGAGATCGGCGACATCAGCCGCGAGAAGATGGTGGCCGTCATCGGGCAGGACCTGGCCGGTATCGGGGTGGAATTCGACAACTGGTTCAGCGAGCGCGACCTGTTCGAAGCCGGCGAGTACGACACCGCGATCAATATCCTCCGCGATAACGACTACCTGTCAGAGCGGGACGAAGCTTTGTGGTTCAACTCGACGATGCTCGGGGATGAGAAAGACAATGTCGTCGTGCGTTCCTCGGGAGAGCCGACCTATTTCGCATCGGACATCGCCTATCACTACAACAAGTTCGTCAGCCGTGGCTTTGATACCGTGGTCGACATCTGGGGCGCCGACCACCAAGGTCACGTTCCAAGGATGAAGTCCGCTGTCCAGGCGCTGGGGATCGAACCCGACCGTCTAACAGTGCTCATCTCCCAGATGGTGACCCTGCGCCGTGGCGACCAGGTGGTGAAAGCCTCCAAACGCACCGGAGACTTCGTAACGCTGAAGGAACTGGCCGAAGAGGTGGGTAAAGACGCCTGCCGCTTCTTCTTTCTGGCCCGGACTCCGGCAACTCAGATGGAGTTCGACCTGGAACTGGCCAAGAAAGAATCGTCGGAGAACCCAGTTTATTACGTGCAGTATGCCCACGCCCGGAACGCCAGCATTCTGAAACTGGCCCGCGAACGGAACATCGACTGGAGTACCGGCGACGTAAGTCTTTTGACTGACCCCAGCGAATTGGAACTGATCCGGTCCATGCTGAGACTTCCGGAACTGGTTACTCAGATGGCCGCCACATTAGAGCCTCACCACCTGCCCCACTATGCGATGGACCTGGCCAACGCCTTCCATGGCTTTTACGAGAATTGCCGGGTGGTTTCCTCTAATGAAGAGGATAACGCCATCTCTGCGGCCCGGCTGAAGCTGGTGGAGTCGGCTCAGATAGTGTTTCGCCGCTCTCTAGAGATGATGGGCATGAGCGCCCCTGAGCGAATGTAGTCGCCACACCGCCTAAAAAACGAAACATGAGTCATCCCGGAGTTTATTCGAAGGAACCGATCTGAGCGTCAATATCGTCGTTCCGGCGCAGGCCGGAATCCAGAGCGGCTGCCCCGTGGGTATTTGACCGAGGGAAGGCGAAACCGGTGGTCTGTCCTCAATCAGATGCAATGTGGATCGCGGCACAAAGATGCCTGGGCGTGAGTTGACTGGATTCCGGCCTTCGCCGGAAAGACGAAAGCGGCCCTTCCCAGACAAACTCGTCAAACTCCGGGACGACTCATGTTTGATTCGGGAATTAGCCGGACTTCGAGTTAGGCGTTTTAGGCGTTTGCTAAGCTTGAACGCCCCTGTATTTAGGTTTATGATTGACTCGATTGCCGGACACGATTTTACGCGCCCGGTAGAGCAACCCCCCGATTCCGCAACTTGCCCTAAAGAACGGCGCGCCGAATCACGGCGGCCGGGAAGCACTCGATTTTGCGGTAGGTGGACCTAGGCATACACGATTAGATGTCAATACTCGTCCGAATCACCAAGATTGCGTGGCAGTTCCGCCTCCGCCTAATCTTGGCTTATCTAAGCTTCCTCGCCGCGATTGGCGTCTCTCTGCTAATACCCAAACTGTTCGGCGACGCCATCAACCTCTTGGACGACACCGGTGGCGATGGCATCACGACGACGATCGTCAGCAATAGCACTCTCTTGTATATAGCTCTGGCTTTGCTTGTCGCCAGCTTGTTACGCGGCTTCCTGGATTTCGCCCGCACCTACTGTACGGACTCCCTGTCCCAGAAAGTCACCCACGACATCCGCAATCAGTTCTACGACAAACTCCAGCACCTGAGTTTCGCCTACCACGACAAGGAACACACCGGCGACCTGATGTCGAAAGCAACTGCAGACGTCGAGGCGATCCGGCGGTTCGTAAACATGGGATTGGTCCGCGCGCTGGAAGTGGTGGTCCGCGTGGTCGCCCTCCTGGCGATCTTGATCTTCATCAACTGGGAACTCACCCTCATCAGCCTGGCCTTTGTGCCCTTCATCATCATCCGTTCTACCATGGTCATGGGAAGGCTCCGACGGATGTGGCTGGAGGTCCAGTTGCGGATGGGGGAGGCCGTGACCATCCTTCAAGAGAACCTGGTCGGCATCCACGTCGTCAAGGCCTTCGCCTCCGAGGAGTACGAGAAGAGGAAGTACGCCAAGAAAGCCCAGGAACTTCGGGAAGAGTATTTCCGGTCGGAGCGGCTGCAGGGCACTAACAGCGCCTGGATGACATTTTTCTTCACTTCGGGTCTGGGCCTGATCCTTTGGTATGGAGGATGGGAGGTTATTCGGGGAGACCTCGACGCCGGCGAACTGACCATGTTTGTCCTCTACCTGAGCCAATTGACCTTCCCCATCCGCATGTCATCTTTCATCATCAACTCTTTCTCCAGAGCCATCACTTCAGGTGGCCGCATCTTCGAGGTGCTGGACGCCGAGTCTCCAGTGGTGGAGAAACCCAACGCCAGGGTATTGGAGAGGCCTCAAGGACGTGTGCAATTCGAAAACGTCTCCTTCTCCTATGAAGGGCGGATGCCGGCATTGCAGGAACTGAGCATCTCCGCCGAGCGGGGCCAGATAACCGCCATACTGGGCGCTCCCGGAAGCGGCAAGAGCACCATCGTCAACCTGCTGCCCAGGTTCTACGATGTCTCCGAAGGGCGCATAACCATAGACGGTCAGGACATTCGAGATTTTACGTTGGAGTCTCTGCGGCACAACGTGGGAATCGTCCAACAGGATGTTTTCTTATTCAGCGCCAATATCCACGACAACATCGCCTACGGAGTGAAAGGCGCCACCCGGGAAGATGTTATCCGCGCCGCTACAGTGGCCCAACTCCACGACCACATCGCCTCACTGCCCGATGGCTATGACACCTGGGTTGGTGAAAGGGGCTCCACACTGTCTGGAGGTCAACGGCAACGGCTGTCCATCGCCCGCAGTATCTTGACAGACCCGCCGGTGCTGATCTTGGACGACTCGACATCCAGCGTGGATGTGCAGACCGAACGGATGATTCACCAGGCGATGATCAACGTGATGAAGGGCCGGACCACGTTTGTTATCGCTCACCGCTTGAGCACAGTCCGCGAAGCCGACCTGATCATAGTGCTGAAAGACGGCCAGATCGCCGAGCAGGGTACTCACGAAGACCTCCTGGCTGCGAACGGAATCTACCGGGATATCCACGACCTTCAATTGCAGCCCCAAGAGGATCTGTTATTGGATGCCTCGCTAACTCCGGAAAGCGGGAGTCCAAGGCTAGCTTCTGAACTAGGAGGCGACTGATGCGAGCTTCGGGGCCAGGAGGCGGAGTCGGCGGAATGATGGGCGGCATGCGGGGCATGGGCGCCGCCGGCATGAATACCGCCAACGAAGACAGCCTCTCCGACGAGACCATCGTCGGAGCGGCCTACGACCACAAGGTCGTAATGCGGTTGATGACCTACATCTGGCCCTACAAGCGGAACGCCTTCATCGCGTTGGCCGCCGTACTGGTCTATACCATGGGCACCGTGGCCATCCCTTGGCTGATTAAAGAGGGCATCTCCTGGGCAATCATCCCCGCTGACCTCACGCACTTACACATCATCGGCCTCATTTTCGTCGGCGTCACCATCCTCCATTTCGGGGCGAATTTCGTCCAATTCATATTCATGCCCAAGGTTGGGCAGGGTATCCTCTATTCCCTGCGCACCGGTATGTTCAACCACCTGCAAGAGCTTTCGCCCTCCTTCTTCCACCGCACGCCGGTTGGCCGCATCATGTCCCGCAGTCAGAGCGACGTCCTCCAGCTCCAAGAGACCTTTGAACTGATCGTCCAAAGCCTTTCGGACCTTCTTAGCTTGGTGGGGATAGTCATCATCATGCTGTTGATCGACTGGCAGCTCGCCCTGGTCAGCATGAGCATTCTTCCGATACTGTTCTTCGTACTGGGCTACTGGCAGAGATTTGCCCGGCATTCTTTCATGCGCATCCGCCGGGCCATCGCAATGGTCAACGGCGAATACAACCAGAACATCACTGGGGTCCGGGTCGTCGAGAGCTTCAACCGGCAGGAAGCCAATCTCAAGCACTTTGATGATCTGAACACAGAGCACTTGAACGCCAACCTGGAAGCCAGCAGGTACTCGGGTGCGCTGCAGCCGTTCGTGGAAGTCCTGATGGGGATTGGCATGGGGTTCGGAGTTGTTCTGGTGGGCGGCGTCATGTTGAAAGGCGGGAACTTGGAATGGCCGGTATTATTGATGTTCGCCCTATATATCCAGCGGTTCTTTGAGCCGGTGCGCCACCTAACAATGCAATACAGCCAACTGCAGAGGGCGATGGCCGCCGGAGTCCGAATCTTTGAGATTTTGGACCTGAAGCCCGAGATTGTCGACAAGCCCGACGCGACCGAGATGCCCCAGATTCAAGGCGAGATCAAGTTCGAGGATGTGGGTTTCAGCTACGTGCCGGATGTCGAGGTTCTGAAGAACATCAATCTGCACATCAAACCCGGACAGAATGTGGCTTTGGTCGGTTCCACGGGCGCGGGCAAGAGCACCTTCGTTACTCTGATTCACCGGTTCGCCGACGTGACACACGGCCGCATCACGATTGACGGTCACGACATCAGAGACGTCAAGCGCCACTCACTAGTGAGCCAGATGAGCATGGTTCTCCAGGAGCCATACCTCTTCTCGGGCACGGTGGCAGACAACATCCGATACAGCTATGAAAATATCTCAGACGATGACGTGGTGGCCGCCGCCAAGAACGTAGGGGCCCATGACTTCATCATGTCCCTTGATCAGGGCTACAACACAATCTTGGCTGAAAGGGGCGTCAACCTAAGCGTCGGCCAGCGCCAATTGCTCAGCTTCGCGCGGGCCGTAGTTGGCAACCCTCGAGTCATCATCCTTGATGAGGCCACCGCGAACATCGACACCCATACCGAGGTGTTGATCCAGAGGGCTTTGAAACGAGTGTTGGAAGGCCGTACTTCCATCGTCATCGCCCACCGGCTGTCGACCGTGCGGAACGCCGACAACATTGTTGTGCTGGACCGAGGCGAACTGGTTGAGATGGGCACCCACGACGAATTGCTGGCCAAGGGCGGGTTCTACTCGCGGCTCTACGCAGTCAATTACGGGTTGAACACCGACGATGGAGAATTGTCATCTCAAGGTGGCTCTTCGCCTCTTCCCTCGCCAGCCGACGACTAGCGGCTGACTAAGTTTCACAAAGCAATAAAGCCCAGAAAGAAAAAAGCCCGCCGACGGCAGGCCTTTTTCTTTGCTGTTTTCTTTGGTGTTCCGGCATACGCCTACGAGCCGTTCTCTGGTGGCACTCCCTCGTTCAAGAACCGTTCCATCGCTGATTTGAATATGTTATAGGGGTGGGCGCCGGTGAAGATCAGGTTGCCCACCAAGAATGTGGGGATACCGCTGATACCGTGCTGGAGAGCCTCTTGATACTGAGCCATGACCGTTTCGGCGTAGGTCTTTTCTTCTAGATGCTTGACCATCTCATCGCCGTCCAGGTCCACACTGTGGGCCACCGCGTGCAGCACTTCAAGTTGACCCAGGTCCTTCCTGTCCTCCCAGAACGCCTTGTAGGCGGCGTGGTGGAACTCCAGAAACTTGCCATGCTGCTGGGCGTATTCGGTAGCCTCCAGGGCATACAGGGTATTCGGGGTCCGGCCCGGCGGTTTCATGATCAGACCGGCATCCTTGGCCTGACCGCGCAACGGCTCGGAGAGCTCGTCAGGGGTTTCGCCCGGACGCTGAGGGCGGTCAACTCCCTCTTTGGGAGTGTCAGGGCGCAATAGATAAGCCCTGCCCTCCACGCTGATATCGTACTCGTTCGCCAACTTGTCGACCCGCTCCAGGCCAACGTAGCACCAGGGTCAAATATAGTCGTACCAGACCGCGATACGGACGGGTTCGTTATCCTGCCTGGTGGTCTGAACTTCTTCCGCCATCTGGCCCCTCCTGCCGGGTGGGATGAATCTGCCAACAGGGTATCATCAACGCGCGGGGGCCGCCACGACTTGGAGGTGGAGTGCGATTACCGTCCGGTTTAGCCAGCGAATCTAGCTGATGCTCTCCAGCAGTGCGCTCAACTCAGCCAGGCTAGATATCTTAAGACAGTCCACGGCTTCGGGGCCGAACCCACTTCGATCGATCAAAACTGCGTGCATGCCCACACCCTGTGCGCCCATGACATCGGATCGTATCTGGTCGCCAACGTGGACCACCTCTTGGGGCGCTGCGCCAACCTTCTCCAGAGCAGCGATGAAGATGGGTGGATGGGGTTTTTCGATACCGACTTCTTCCGAACCGACCATGAAATCCAAGTAGGGTGACAAGCCGACCCGCTCGCACAATTGGCTCAGGTCCCGGCGCAGGTTGGTGATCACCCCCACCTTGTAGCCCGACTCCCGGAGTTGTTCCAATGCGGGAACCGTATCGTCGAAGGGCATGAAATCCTTGGGGACCGACATAGCCATCTTCCAGACCCTTTGGGCTAGGTCTATGGAAACGGGGATCCCGGCGGTTTCGAGAATCAACTGCTCGTACCGGCCAAAGAACTCTAGCCGTTCTTCGTCCGACCGGCTGGAAAGAGAACGTTCTTCGTTCTCGCGGTTGAAGAGGAGGTCGGCCACGGCGTAGCCGTGAGTTATGGCCTTCTCCCGAACGGTCAAACCCAATTCGTGACAGGCAGCCTGTTGTATCTCCTCCAATGGAGGCCAGAAGCGGACGAGGGTGTTGTAGAAGTCGAATGAGACCGCTTTTATCATCTACCCGCCGTTCTGATGCAGTCTAAAAACTGGTCCAGAAAAAGAATCAACCGGCCTATCTGAAGCGAGGGCATTCTAGCATAAGCCAGATGTGATGGGAACTTGATCTGAACGTGGGGCATCAATACTCTGGGCTGCGGTCTATCGCAGCGCGTTGGGCGCTATTGGTTCGACAGGCACGTGACCTTGCGCCTGTACAGCCCAATCGGTATGCTTGGATTACCCCCCAGATAGAGTAATCCAGACTGAGCAACCCAGACGGAGTAACCTGATGATAGTGGCGGTCGGCGCGGACCACGCCGGGTTCGAAATGAAATGCGAGATAGTCGCGTGGCTGGCCTCCAAAGGGCACCAGATCAAGGACCTGGGAGCGCACTCCTTCGACCCCGACGACGATTATCCCGATTTTGCCACCGCCGTCGCTGGTTCCCTGCTCTTCGGAGAAACGGAGAAAGGCGTTCTGATTTGCGGCAGCGGGGTTGGCGCCTGCATCACCGCCAACAAGATAAAGGGAATCCGAGCTTGCCTTTGCCATGACACCTACACGGCCCGCCAGGGAGTGGAACACGACGACATGAACGTGGTGTGCGTCGGTGCACGGGTCATCGGAATCGAGTTGGCAAAAGCCGTCCTGGAGGCGTTCTTGGGAGCCAGCTTCCTTGCTGAGCCCCGATTCCAGCGTCGGTTGGACAAGCTCAACCAGGTGGAGCAGAACGGGCTGGCCTCATGAATAAACTCGGCTAGGCTGGATCGGCCAACTGGGCCAGCAATGCCAACACCTCACCGACTTCGGCGGGTGTATCCAGCCGGTGCAGAGCTACAGTGCTCTCCCGGGCGGGGCCAACAAACACGGCGATTCCTCCTGCGTTCTGCACAGCGGCGAATCCCTCTTCGTCAGTCTGGTCGTCACCGAAAAACACCGGCAGGGAACTGCCGCCGCACGACTCCCGTATCTTCTCAATTGCCTTGCCCTTCCCCCAGTCTAGATTTGGCCTGACCTCAACAACTTTCTTGCCTCTGGTGATCTTCATCTGCCCCGCTTCGACATAGCGAGCGGTGGCTGCGACAACCGTGTCGTCCACCTGAGCGGCGTATGAATCAGGTGAGTTCCTGAAATGTACGGTGAGGGTCAGTTTTTTGTTGTCCACCAATATACCGGGCACATCTGCCAACTCCCGCTCCAACAACTCGGTTACTTCGACCAGCAAGGCTTCAAAAGCCGTGGCTTCCGGATGTACAAAGTCCAACCCACCACCCTTGATCTCCAGACCGTGGTTGCCAGCGTAGACCAGGCCGGGGACCGAGACCATCTCTTCCAAGTCAGGCAGACCACGCCCACTGACGATGCCGACCATGAACCGGTCCATCCCAGCCAGAGCCGATAGCCTCTGGCGAGCTTGTTCTGAAAGTGTAGCGTCATCTGGAAATGCTGCGATGGGCGTCAGCGTTCCGTCGTAGTCAAACAGCAAGAGAACGAGAGGAGCGTCTGCCAACCGGCGGCTCACGCTGGGCCAGACGTTGATCAGATGGGGCACGGGTACACGCGGTAGGGGAGGCCGGGCCTAGAGTCTGCGGATGGGACGCCGCGAACGCCGCGTGCCCTGCATCAAGTCCACGAATAGACGGGCAGCCCACAGGTAAATGTTGTTTTCTTCAACCACGTTGCGCGTCCGAACCATCCGGTCGTGGCGTTCCTCGTATGGCATCTCCACAGCTTCGCAGATCGCGTCAGCGAAATCTTCCGTGGCGTAGGGGTTAACGATCACGGAGTCGGTCAATTCGCTGGCTGACCCGGTGAAGGGACTCAAGATCAACACGCCGTCTTCGTCGAATCTGCTGGCCACATACTCCTTGGCCACCAGGTTCATGCCGTCATGAAGGGAGCTGACGACACAGAATCGGGCCATGCGCCGGAACGCGGCTAGGGTAACCGCGGGCAGGTCGTCTGGAAGATAGATGATCGGTAGCCAGTTGTCGCTACCAAAGCGGCCATTAACGTTAGCCAATTCCCGGTCTATCTGTTCCGACAGGTATTGGTAGGCGTGGATGTTGGTCCGGCTCATCACTCCGGCCTGGATGAATACTACCTTGCCGATATATTCGGGATACTTTTCCAGAAACCGGCCAATCGCCCGGATCCGGTGGGGGATACCTTTGGTGTAGTCGATACGGTCGATTCCAAGACCGACGACCATTCCTCCAAGATCCATTTCCTCGGTTAGTCGGTCGATCTCGGCGGTCACTTCGGGGCTTTGTGACTCGGAATTTATCTGCTCGAAATCGACGCTGATGGGAAATGGCCGGACCAGCGTAGGATCCTCGTTCTGATAGACCAGGTTGTACTCGTCATGGACCTGGGAGCCCAGTATCCGGGACGCAGCCTCCATGAAGTTATCGCAGTGGTCCCCGATATGGAATCCTAAAAGGTCGTTGCCCAGAAGGCCGTCAAGAATCTCGTCGCCCCACGGGCAGATGCGGAATATCTCGTAGGTGGGCCAGGGTATGTGCCAGAACTGGCCAGTGATGATGTCGGGGTCTGCCTCGCGGAGCATGCGGGGAAGTAAGGATAGGTGATAATCCTGAGTAAAGACCACGGCGGGGCGGCCATCAACCTCGTCCAAGACCTGCTTGGCGAACTCGCTGTTCACCGACTTATAGGCTTCCCAGTCAGAGGTCTTGAACGTCGGCTCAATGAACGCATTGTGGCAAAGGGGCCAAAGGCCTTCATTGGAGAACCCGTAATAGTATCCCTGCTGCTCTTCCTTGGTGAGCCAGACAAGTCTCAGGGTGTAGGAGGGATCGTAGGGAGGAACTTGGATGCGGTTGTTCTCGTCAACTGCGAAATGATCGCCTTCGCCCTCTCCGTGGGCAATCCAAGTGCCGCCACATTCTTGCATCAGTGGGTCTATGGCGGTGGTCAGTCCGCCGGCTGGAAACGCATAGCTTAGCTCGCCGTCGATCAGGTCATGGATGTAAGGTTGGCGATTGGAGACGACAATCAGGCGATAGTCATCAATCTCACGGCTGACGAGCCGTCGGAGTTTTTCCCGGGTCCAAGTGGGTTCACTCATCACCCTTCCCCCTATGACCATTTCTTTGGAACGGGCCAGCGTTGCGGTTTCTGGGGTTTCGCCAAGAAAAGAAGCCGTGGCGCAGAAGTGCGTTCAGCCCAAATTAGAGAACGGTTGGGCGCACACTCATTCTAACGTGGATTCTTCCATGATAGGCGTCAAAGGTCAACTAGAAACACGTGACCAGTTCAAATTGACAGAGTGCCTGGAGGTGGGTACGATAGCGCCAACTCGCGCCTGGCTGCCCCCGAGAAAATGCCAGTTGCCAAGCGTTCATACCAAGCATTTAAGGAGACGGGCTAAATGTTCGTACGCCGAGACCTGGCCGATACCGTTCCAACTCCGGCCGGGAATATGCATTTCATGAAGAAAGGCAGTGGCTATCCGGTCGTTTTACTACATCCTCTGGGCACATCGATCTGGACCTGGGAAAGTGTGATCGATTCCATCAGTGAGAATTACACTTGTTACGCCTTCGATATGCTGGGGCACGGGAATTCCGACAAACCGACTCGCCACTTCAGTCTTCCAGATTACGCCCAAGCGTTGGATCACGCCTGCCAGGTGCTGAACATCCACCGGGCCCACGTCGTTGGCAACTCGGTTGGCGCTGTCCTGGCGACCGAAACAGCCGCCAGCTTCCCGGAACGAGTGGACAAGCTAGTGCTGGTGGGATGCCCAGTTTGGAGTCCCTTTACTGCCAAAGAGCGGTTGAAAGAAGCGGCGACTCAATACGACGAGAAAGGACTGCCCAAGCCGCGCACGCTGAAGAGCCTTAAAGAAGCCACGACATTCGCCAACCCGAAACAGGAGTGGCTGGACGCTAACAACCAGAGCCGGGCGAAAGCCGGTATCTGGGTGGGTGATCTTATGGAATCCTTGGCCCACTACGACATCATGTCGCGGCTGCCCATGATTAAGGCTTCATCTACCATGGTGCTTTACGGCGACGTAGACCGTCTGAAAGATGGCGCAGACCTGTTGCAAAACAACATCGTCAACTCCCGCAAGGTACTTCTGCCGGGTATCGGCCACATTCCCCAGGTAGAAGACCCCGAACTATTCCTGGGCGCGGTTTTGCCTTTCCTAGCCGCTTAATTGCGACGCTTGGCCACCTTAGCGGCAACCAACCTCGTCACCGCATCTTAAGGAGATATCTTGGCTTCCACCGGTCACCGGCTGCCCCTGAGGCTTATCGAGACATTTCGTTCCGTTTTCTACACCCCGATCTACGTCTCGGTGGCTGGCGGGTTCCTGGAGAAAGAGGGCCTCGACGTTGACTTCAAGACCTGCCCGCCCGAGTTCGCCCATCCGCTGAGCGCCCTGAACCGAGGCGGAGCCGACATAGCCCAGAGCGGGATCATGCGATCCATAATTGCCTCTGATTGGGGGGCCGAGACCGTTCCGGTCCACTTCGCCAAGATCAATTCCAGGGATGGATTCTTCATCCTGAGCCGCACTAAGCAGGAACCCTTCCAGTGGGATTCTCTGAAGGGCGCCAAACTACTTCCTGTGAGTTTCTCTCCCATGCCTTGGGCCTCTCTCCAGTTCGCACTCCGCAAGCATGGGGTGGAGCCAGAGGAGTTGGATCTGATAACTGGGTTGCCGCTGGAAGATGCCATGGCTGCTTTCCGTGAGGGCAAAGCCGAGTATATCCACGTGCCCCAGCCTGCGGCGGAGCAACTGCTGGATGATGGTTCCGGCCATTTGGCCGTGGCTCTAGGCCTGGAGAACGGGCATCTAGCCTACAGTTCCTTCGCGGCGACCAACCATTTCTTGGATTCCCAGCCGGAAACCGTTCAACGGTTCACCGCGGGCTTTGCCAACGCGCTGGATTGGCTGGCAGCCCATGAGGCCCCAGAAGTGGGCGAGGCGGTGTCAGGATTCTTCCCTGAGATTAGCTTGGATCTAGTGGTCAAATCGGTAGCCAGACTTAAAGCCCAGGACAACTGGCCTACCGATCCCGTGCTGGCCCAGCCGGAGTACGAGAACCTTC
This sequence comes from Chloroflexota bacterium, assembly GCA_027624135.1. GTDB lineage: Bacteria > Chloroflexota > Dehalococcoidia > Lucifugimonadales > UBA3495 > UBA9611. The sequence goes on along the minus strand of JAQBXL010000019.1, from coordinate 18,125 downwards.
ACGATATCCTTCTTGCCGCTGGTCTCGCCAAGGAAAGGCAACCCTACACCAAGGTGGTGCGTACCGACATCGTGGAGACGGCTTTGGCTTCCCGCAAGTAGCCCGGCCAGTTTCCTCGCCAGTTTCCTTGCCCGTTTCCTCCGTGGAGACCAACCTCCTCACCGGTTTCCCGCTCGGTATGGGCACCTCAGATTTCTGACAAGCATCCAAATGGTGTAAGATAGATTCCCAGTCAGCATGGCATTTTCAGCGTAAATCGCCAGGCCGGAGGCAACTGTGACCGTAATAGCGATCGTAGGCACGGGCCTGATTGGCACCTCTTTGGCCCTCGCCATTAACGACTCCGATCTTGAGGTGGATGTCGTAGGGACCGACTACGACAGTTCCGCCCGATCCGGCGCCCAGAAAACGGGCGCATTCAAGAAAGTCGAAGCCCGTCTCGCCAACGCCGTACGAGGGGCCGACGTGGTCGTTTTCGCCACCCCTGTCATGGTCATGCGCGAGATGATGGAAGCCACCGCAGGCGATTTTCAGGATGGCTGCGTGGTGACCGATGTCGGCAGCTCCAAGCGCCTGGTTCTCCAGTGGGCTGAAGAGGTGCTCCCGAAAACCGTAAGCTTTGTCGGTGGTCATCCGATGGCCGGCAAGGAAAAATCCGGACCCCAAAATGCCGACGGCGCGATCTTTAAAGACAAAGCCTACTGCATCGTTCCCAGCGCCACCGCCGAAAGATCGGCAGTTTCCTCGATTACCACTTTGGCCGAGTCCATCGGCGCAAAGCCATTCTTTATCGGCGTGGATGAGCACGACAGCTTTGTGGCGGCGGCGAGCCATCTGCCGTTCATGATGTCGGTGGCGCTGATGGGAACCACTTCCAAGAGCCCAAACTGGGATGATATCGGCCAACTGGCTTCTTCCGGGTTCGGCGACCTTTCCCGCCTGGCGTCTGGCGACCCGATCATGCACCGCGACATCTGTGTCAGCAACCCAGAGCCCATCGTAGCCTGGATGGACGCCTATATCAGGGAACTGTACGACCTCCGAAATATGTTGGCCAACGAGAATGGGCCTGACCCTGAGACGGTCCATCAGGTGTTCGTTGACGCCATTGATGCCCGCGCACGATGGCAGGCCGGGATATTTACACAAATGCCAGACCGTGTGTCGCCCCAGATTCCCAGCTTTGCGGAAAACATGAGCGAGATGTTCATCGGCCGCAGAGGGATGGATGCCCAAAAGAAGATCCTTGACGGGCTGAAAGGTGACCGCGCCAAGAAGGACTAGAGCCTCGCCCTGGGCTACGGCGTCAGAAAACGCCCGCCAGCCTGGTCCACGCACTGCGAGTCAGGAAACGCCATGAACACCTCCACCTCACCAAACTCCTCCCGTAACGTAAGCCGTCCGGCATCCTTGGGTGGAGTCCTCTCGGTTCCGGGTGATAAGTCTATCTCCCACCGATCGCTGATCCTGAACGCCATTGCCCAGGGCGACGCTCTAGTGCAAGGTCTTTCCGGCGGCGAAGATGTCATATCCACGATGCACTGTCTGCAGGCGATGGGCGTCAGCATCGAACCGGCGGGAGCTCCTGGCAGCTACATCGTGAAAGGCCAAGGGCCAGAACTCGAAGAACCCTCCAACATCCTTGACGCGGGAAACAGCGGCACATCGATGAGGCTGCTTTCGGGAATACTTGCCGCCCAGTCGTTCGTTTCGGTGATCACCGGCGACGGTTCCCTGCGCGAACGGCCCATGCGGCGGATCGTCGAACCTCTGAAACAGATGGGAGCCCAGATAATGGGCCGTCAGAACGATTCGCTGGCCCCGTTGGTGGTCCGAGGCGGAGACCTCCGGGGTATCGAGTACGACCTGCCGATGGCCAGCGCGCAGGTGAAGTCGGCAATCATGCTGGCGGGGCTGTCGGCGACGGGCGAGACCATTATCCATCAGCCAGCGCTTTCCCGGGACCACACTGAGCGCATGGTCTCGGCGATGGGGGGCAAGACCGAGGAAAACGGTCTGGACTTGGTCGTCCATCCTGGTACTTTGAGCGCGGTCGATATCGTCGTTCCGGGTGATATCAGCTCGGCAGCATTCTGGATCGTCGCGGCACTCTGCCATCGGGACGCCCGCATCCTGATACGAGGGGTGGGCATGAACCCCAGCCGCACCGGGATCATGGACGTGCTTCAAGAGATGGGCGCTGGCAGCAGCCTACAGCTTATCGACCAGCGGACCGAGGGCGGCGAACCGGTGGCTGACATTCTAGTGACCTCCGCCGAATTGCACGGCGTCGAGATCGGCGGCGACCTTATCCCCCGCCTGTTGGATGAGGTGCCGATACTGGCGGTGGCCGCTTGTTTCGCTGGTGGCGATACGGTGATCAGGGACGCGGCGGAATTGCGGGTAAAGGAATCGGACCGCATCGCAACCACGGTTGAGCAGTTGACCCGCCTGGGCGCCAGCATCAAGGCCACCGACGATGGGATGGTGATTCATGGAAGGGGCACGGGGGGAACCGGCAAGTTGGGCGGAACCGACACCGAAAGCCACGGCGACCACCGGTTGGCCATGTCGATGGCGGTGGCCGGACTGCTCTCTGATGGCGAGACCACCATCCACGGTGCGGCCGACGCATCTGTGTCCTACCCCGAGTTCTGGCAAGACCTGGACCTGCTGCTTGAGGATGTTTGGTAAAAGGATGCCGGAGACTCGATCAGATACGACATCTGACGCCACTCCTGGCGTTCCGCCGCTGTTGGTCGTGCTTTCGGGTCCATCGGGAGTCGGGAAAGATGCGGCGCTGACCGAATTGCGCAAACTGGACCGGCCTTGGCATTTCGTTATAACCGCCACCACACGGCCCATCCGTCCTGGGGAGACTGACGGCGTTGACTATTTCTTTCTGGATGAGTCCACCTTTATACGCATGAAGAGCGAGGGCCAATTCCTAGAGCACGCCGAGGTGTATGGCCGCCGGTACGGCGTCCCCCGTAGTCAGGTCACTACGGGATTCGAGGCGGGCAAGGATGTGATCTTGAAGATCGATGTCCAAGGTGCCTCCACAGTCAAGAAGATGGCTCCCAATGCGCTATTCATCTTTATGGTGCCCGGTACCGTGGACGAATTAAGGGACCGGCTATCGCAACGCATGACCGAGTCGACCCCTGAGATGGAACTGAGGCTGAAAATGGCGACCGAAGAGATGGAGCAGGCCAGCCAATTCAACTGCCAAGTGGTGAACCGAGAAGACGATTTGAAGCAGGCGGTGGCCGACATCGACGCCACCATCGCCGCCGAGAAGATGCGGCCGGGCCGGGCTCCGCTTCATCTTTTGTGATTCTTGATATAATTAGCATTGACATTACCGCGCGGCCGGGCGCAGCCTTATCGAGGCCTCGGCGAGTGTCACTGCCAATGCTGGAGATTCCATGGCCCAAGGCCCCGAAAAATTAGAGATCAGGCCCCGTCTGCCCGAATGGCTCAAGGTCAAGATGCCGGGCAGCCCTCGCTATCTGGAACTCCAGAACCTCATGCGGGACCAGCAGCTTCACACGGTATGTGAAGAAGCCCACTGCCCAAATATCGGAGAATGCTGGGACCGGGGCACCGCCACCTTCATGATCCTGGGCGAGATCTGCACCCGGCGCTGCCATTATTGCGCGGTGACCACGGGCCGCCCCAACGGCCTGGACCTTCAGGAGCCGAAACGCCTGGCAGAGGTCGTGCAGTCCATGGGCCTGCGCTACTGCGTGATCACATCAGTTAACCGCGATGACCTGCCCGATGGCGGCGCTCACATCTTCGCGTCGTGCATCAACTTGATCAGGGAGACCAGCCCCGAATGCCGGGTCGAGGTTCTGATTCCGGACTTCGCTGGTTCCTGGCCGGCATTGAAACGAGTCATCGACGCCGGGCCTGCCGTTCTGAACCACAACATCGAGTCCTCCGCTCGAATCTTTCCCAAGGTGCGGCCCAAAGGCAACTACGAGCTTTCGTTGGAGTTGCTGGCCAAGGCCAAAGACATCAACCCGGCCACGGTCACCAAGTCGGGCATCATCGTGGGCCTGGGCGAGACCACCGATGAAGTTTTAGAGACCATGGCAGACCTGCGCAAGGTTGACTGCGACCTGCTGACCATCGGCCAGTATCTGCGCCCCTCACTTCGGCACATCTCCATCGACCGGTTCTACCGGCCCGAGGAGTTTGAAGAACTGGCGAAGGCCGGTAAAGCCCTGGGATTCAGGCACGTGGCATCCGGGCCTTTGGTGCGCAGCTCCTACCACGCCGACGAGCAGCACGACGCTGCAATATTGGGACTGCCCGTCGTCTAGTCCTTTCTCAACCAGGGCATTAGACCAGAATAGAAAAGAGGGCTGATCGCCAAAGTAGTTGACAAAGCAACTAAATGTCTATATAGTTGCGCTAACGATATTTGTACAAGCAACTATATTGCACTCGCAAGTAACTTCTTGGGCCGGTATTCAGGCTCAATGATATACTCAATATTCTAAAGGCAATAAGCCTGGAGGCATGATGAAGACACGAGGAATCAATCACCTGGCAATGGTAACCAACGACATGGAAAAACCGTCCGCTTCTATAGGGACGTTATGGGTTTCCCACTGGTCGCGGCCATCGGCGGCAACCCCAACGGTCTCAGGGCGCGGCACTACTTCTTTGAGACAGGCCCCAACTCGACCATCGCCTTCTTCGAATGGGAAGGCGCCGAGGATTTCCACAAGCCCGCAGGTCTGGAAGCGGCAGGCCGGATCCAGTTCGACCACGTTTCCTTCGATGTTGAAACCGAGGATGAACTGGTGGAACTTCAAGAGCGGCTGAACGCCGCCGGTCAGGAAGTGACCACGGTGGTTGACCACAAATTCATCCACTCCATCTATTTCCACGACTTCAGCGGCATCGCCCTTGAGGCTTCAGTCTGGATCACCAACCCCACCGGGAAGGCGCCGGACTACTCCAACAAAAACGTCTTCGGAGACCCCAACCCGGTCCCGGCCTTGCAAGAAGAGATGGACAAAGCCCGCCTGGTTGAATCCAAAGGCTAGTGTCAAATAGCTAGAGTCCAGCTACCACTTTCCCAGCGACTACAGGTAGAGTTAAGGGGATGGCCGAACGGCCATCCCCTTTTTTGTTGTCCGATGATTCTTGCAGGAGACGGTAGAGACGTGCCACAGAAACCCGACCTGATTCTAATCAACGCCAACGTGTTGACCATCGACCCCTCCCAGCCCAGAGCCGAAGCGGTGGCGGTGGCCGGTCAACGGATCGTTGCTGTCGGCGACAACGACGAGATCAAACGACTGGCCGGGCCGGATACCCATCTGATCGATGGTCGTGGAAGCACGCTACTCCCCGGATTCATCGACTCCCACATCCACCTGCTGTCGCTGGCCCGCACCACCCAGGAATTGGACTGCCGCCCGGACAAGGCATCGTCCATCGAGTCCATCGCCCACCGGGTCTTTGAGTGGGCCCGCATCGTCCCGCCGGGGGAATGGGTGCGCTGTTTCGGCTACGACGACCTGGCCTTGGACGAGTCCCGGCACCCGACCCGGCACGACTTGGACCACATCTCACCCAGGCATCCCGTGCGCCTGGACCACCGCTCGGGTCATGCAACGGTGTTGAACAGCCTGGGTCTGCAGATGGCCGGCATCAACGCTGATACCCCAGACCCGGTTGAAGGCGTGATCGAGCGAGACGCCGACGGCCAGCACACCGGAGTGCTGTTCGAGATGTCCGCGTTTCTAGCCCAGAAGGCGGACAGTGGACGAACCCGGAACAAGATGCGCCAATGTGTCACCGCCGCCAACCGGCTGCTTCTGAGCTATGGCATCACTTCGGTTCAGGACGCTGGTCCCGAGAACGGACCGGAGAGATGGCAAGCGTTCCGGGACCTAGTTGATCAGGACACCCTTCAAACCAGGGTTACGATGATGGCTGGATCCGGCCGGTTGGCAGAATTGACGGGCGCCGGACTTTCCTGGGGTTCCGGCGACCACCGTCTCAGGCTGGGCCATATCAAAGTTATGTTAACAATGACCACCGGCGCGCTGCATCCCAACTTGGCAGAACTGCGTCGCATCGCCACGGAGGCCTGCAATTCGGGATTTCCAGTGGCCGTGCACTGCGTGGAGCAAGAAGCGGTTTCTGCGGCAGCTAAAGTGCTTTCAGAACTGCCTCCTCTGCCAGCCGGAGCGCCGCCACATCGGATTGAACACTGCTCAGAATGCCCTTCAGAGGTATTGGACGCTGTGCGCCATAGCGGAGCAATGGTAGTCACTCAGCCAGGGTTCATCCATTGGAACGGGCTAAGTTACCGTCGGAACGTCGACGTTTCACTGCAGCCCCATCTCTACGCCATAGGAGCGATGCAACACGCCGGAGTGGACATCGCGTTCGGCTCGGACGCCCCGGTGATCACCCCCAACCCATGGCCAGCCATCTACAGCGCCGTCACCCGCCGGGACCACGAAGGCCAACCGTTCCCAGAAATAAACCGCTCAGGCCGAGTTGCGGCCGATGCAGCCCTGCGTATGTACACTCTATCCGGCGCGGAGTCCGAGGGCACCCAGGTCGATAAAGGTTCGATCTCACCCGGAAAGCTGGCCGACCTGCTGTTGGTGGACACCGACCCTCTGGCGATTGACCCCGAGGGTCTTAAGGACATCAAGACAAAGATGACGATTATTGGGGGAATGGTGGTGTGGGAGGGGCGGTAGGGGGTCGTCTAGTGACTCCCGCTCAATCAATCGAGCGGGAGAGCCTAAATAACAAACCGGAAATAAAACCAGATGAGGAAAGCATCGGCTAAAAGCCCCATGACTACTACCACCAGGAGCATCACGCCGCGCGGAGGGCGCAGAGAGGCGAAGGCGAAAGCTATGCCACCAATCATAGGTAATGTGCCAATAGCCCAATCGGCACCAGGGCGCAAGAATATTGCCGCGAGAATTAACGACAGCAGGGATGCGAGGCCCGTTACCGCCAAACTGGCGCATCCGATCAACGGAAATTCGGATGACGGTATGCCGCCGGTTGTCTCGCCGTCTGAAACTCGCTGCGCGTGGCTGGCCATAGACCGGCCACAGTTCCTGCAGAAACGGGCTGAAGACATGCTCGGACTACCGCAGTTTGCGCAAACCACGAAGCCACCTTGTCAAACATGCTGGGCTCAAATCCAACAGACTCACTCGAATAAAATACCCACCGGGACTAGCTGACCCGTCCGTAGAAAACGCACCTGCGGTGCTAGCGGCGGCGGTCTATTACGTAGTCGGCCAGTTCTAGCAAGGAGCGTTTGGCGTCGCAGTCGGGGAGAGTCTGAAGGGCGAGCATGGCCTTGTCGCAGTAGTCCAGAACCACCTGCTCGCAGTCGGGCAATATGGTGGAGTCATTGATCACATCAACCACCTTCTGCAGCTTGACCTCATTTGTCGGGTCTTGGAACAGAGCCTGGACCAGATTGTCATGCGGGTAGCGTTCCAGCAGCATGATCGTCGGCAGGGTCAACACTCCATTCAGCAGGTCGCTGCCCACCGGCTTGCCCAGATCCGAGGCGTCACCTTGGAAGTCCAGCAAGTCGTCGCCCACCTGAAAGGCCATGCCGATGTTGTAGCCGTAATCCCGCAGGGCCTGCACCTCGCGTTCCGGCGCTTCGCCCAACACGGCGCCCGACTCGCTGGCGGTGCAGAACAGTGAAGCCGTCTTGCGGTAGATGCGATCGTTGTACAAGTCTCTGGCCTGAACGGCGTCGAAGGCAGTGAAATACTCCATCAACTGACCGCTGGCCAACTCCATGATGGTTTCGGAGAAGCGGCGGATCACCCTGATGTTCCGGGTGTCGCAGACGAAGGTCGCCGAAGTGGCAAAGACGTAATCGCCAAAGAGCACCGCCACGTGGGGGCTCCAAGTGTTGCTCACTGTGGCACGCCCTCGGCGCATGGCCGAATTGTCCACCGTGTCGTCATGTATCAGCGTAGCCAGGTGCAGCAGTTCCACAGCGCTGGCCATTATGACAGGCCGGGATTCGTCGTGGGGATGGAACTGAGCGGCCAACAGCGTGACGGCCGGGCGCACCCGCTTGCCACCGGCGTCGGTAACGTACTGGAGCAGCGGCTGGACGGGGGATGTCTCGGTTTCCGCCAGACTTCTGAGCTTGTCTTCCACCAGAGCCAGCCCTTTTTGGACCGGAGCGTAGATGAAAGTTGTGCGTTGGTCCAAGCCGTGGAGCATGTTATTCGCCGGAGGTCCCGATACTAAGTTTCTGGACCTCTTCCTCGATGATTTCCGGGTCGAGCTTAGTATACAGCGGCGACGGCTGCCGCAGGTCTGCGCCGGTTTTGATGCCGTCCACTATAGAGTCGAAGTCCCACGCGCCCTCTTCAACAGGGCCGTCAAAGCCCAGGAACTCATGGACCTTCTGAGAACTGAAGGGCATGAAGGGATAGAGGACGGTCTTGAGGCAGTTGATCGCCTGCATCGCCACCGTCAAGCTGCTTCCGGCCTGGGCTCGGTCCTCTTTGATCGTCTTCCACGGCGCCTTGGTATCCAGATAGCGGTTGGCTTCCTGGGCCAGACCGAAGGCTTGGGTGATGGCGGCTTTGAACCGGCAGTTATAGAGGCTCTCGCCCACCGAATCCATGGTCTCCCTGGCAGTCCGGAGCAGTCCTTCGTCCACCTCGTCCAGCGACTGGACACCCGGAACCTTGCCGTCGAAGTTCCGGTAGGTAATTGAAAGCACACGGTTGACCAGGTTCCCGTAGGTAGCTACTAGCTCGTCGTTGTTGCGACGGACGAACTCGGACCATGAAAAATCGGAGTCCCCTGATTCGGGCATATTGATCGAAAGCAGATAGCGCAGCGGGTCCGGGTCGTACCTCTCCAGGTAATCGGGCAGCCACACGGCCCAGTTCTGGCTGGTGGAGAACTTCTGGTTCTCCAGGCTCAGAAACTCGTTGGCGGGGACATCATAGGGCAGGTTCAGGCCTTCGTCGTAGGCCATCAGAATCGCCGGCCAGATGATGCTGTGGAAGGGTATGTTGTCTTTGCCGATGAAGTAGTAACTCTTAGTATTTGAGTCTTTCCAGAAGTCTTCCCAGTTACCGCCGGTCTTCTCGGCCCATTCCACCGCCGCAGAAAGGTAGCCGATGACCGCTTCGAACCAGACATAGATGCGCTTGGACTCATAACCATCTATCGGGATGGGCACACCCCAGGACAGGTCACGGGAGATGGCGCGGTCTTTCAGGCCGTCACGAAGAAACTGGCGGGTGAAATTCTTGACGTTGTTGCGCCAATGGTCCTGTTTCTCGACCCATTCCAAAAGTGGTTTTTCAAAGGCTGACAGCTTGAGAAAGAAGTGCTCCGATTCCCGGAACTCCGGAGTTGTGCCGCAGATGGAGCAGCGGGGTTCCACCAGGTCTTGCGGGTCGAGAGTCCGGCCGCAGGCGTCGCATTGATCCCCCCTGGCGCGGGTGTTCTGGCAGTGGGGGCAGATTCCCTCAACGTAGCGGTCGGGCAGGTAGCGGTCGCACTGGGAGCAGTAGGCCAGCAACATATTGCCGGTGTAGATGTAGCCCTTGTCGTAGAGCGATTTGAATATGCGGTGGACGACATTCTTGTGGTTCTCGGTCTGAGTGTTGGTGAACAGGTCGAAGGTGATACCCAATTGCTGCCAGGACTCCAGGAACATGGCGTGGTACCGCTCAACCACTTCCTTGGGGGTGATGCCTTCCTGGTCGGCCCGGATGGTGATGGGAGTGCCGTGGGTGTCACTGCCCGAGACCATTAGGACATCGTTGCCCTTCATGCGGTGGTAGCGGGCAAAGATGTCGGCGCTCAGGTAGCAGCCAGCGATATGACCCAGGTGAAGCGGACCGTTGGCGTAGGGCCAAGCCACGGCCACGAATATGCGTTCAGGCAAGGAGAAGTCTCGTTACGATGTGCGGATTTGGTGTGGGTATTCTATCATTGGGGGGAGCGCCGCGTCTAAAGTTTTCACCCTGGGACCAAGCTGGATGGCGCTCACCCCTCTTGGAAAGCCACGTTCTTCTCGACCATAAACGCTTTCAATGCATCGACGTGTATACATTGCCCCACATGGAGGAACGCGCTTTCTCTGACCCGTTGCGGAACGCCCTGTCTCAATACCTCTACGTCGACATCGAAATCCAGGTCCAGATGCCTCGTGGCCGATTGCATCCCCCAAACTTTTCCATCTGCGCCGAACGCTGGGCCACCGCTCTGGCCCCTCAGTCCCGGTGTGCTCATCTCGAATCCCGAGATTTCTCCCGAAGAATCCAGCATATGTCTGGTCACCATCCCGTCTAGGGGAAATCGAGGTGAAGCGGTTCGGCCCGTTTCGGTCCAGTGGATCAAATCCTGTTCCTTATCGTACGAGAAATTGTTGAATTCCGGGAACGGAAATCCAAGACGGCACAGCGACAATCCTTGTCTTAGACTACTTGTGTTTTTGGGGAAAATGGGGAAACTGTCAACGAGCAAACGGTCGAAAGAATTGAATTTGAGCAGAGCGATATCCGCCGTAGGATGGGGATGGATATCCACGGTAAGAGGACCCAACACGCACCCCATGAACCGAACATGGAGTTCAACCTGAACTCCTTCAGAGTACTCAAAGTTCGCTTCAAGCTCGCCCTGAGTTTGCCCGGCCGCCCCAAGTTTCCTCATCTCAGCCAATTCGTGCTTGAAGGAGTCGTATTTAGCTTTCAACTGCTCGGAACTGCGAAAGACCCTCGCAACATGAGCGCAGGTCAACGCCCAACCATCGGCATTGACGAAAAACAACGTGGCGGCATGCGGCTGTACAGCCTCAGATCCATAGTTGCGCGAGATCATATGGATCGACCGCGTAAAAGCAGCAGCTTTCTCAATCGCATCAACGAACATCTTGGGTCGTCTCCTAAAGGGCATGGGTTAGATTCGAGGGTTTCCGATCGACAATGAATCTAAAATCCTTTCTAATTGTAGCCGAACCGCCAAGCCTGCCAACATCGATCCTCCAACTCCCGTTTGACAAGCCCCTACCCCGCTGATACGATTCTTTAGTTACAATGTTACGTATTCCGCTGAGAACGGGAGTAGTAAGGATACCCTGCCCAAGAGAGCCGGTGGTTGGTGCGAATCCGGCGGCAGTAGGGTCCCCAACTCGCCCGGGAGCGGCCCGCCTGAAACACCAGTAAGGCGCGGCGGTTGACACCGATATAATGTCTTCGAGTGGCCAGGCGGCAGCAATCCTTCCAGGTTTGATTTTCCAAGTTCTATGGGGAAGGACGCCGGGCCAGAAGAAGGGTGGTACCACGGGAACCAAAACCCCGTCCCTTCCATTGGGATGGGTTTTTTTATTGGGATTTTTAGGGCGGACTTAAACTGGCTCACTTAATCTGGCGGAAAAGGGCATCAAGAGATGGAACTAACCGGCGCGGAAATAGTTTGCGAGAGCCTGCTTAAGGAAGGCGCTAACATCGTCTTCGGACTGCCCGGCGGTGCGGTGCTTCCGCTGTACGGCGCCCTCTCCAGCTACCCGGACATCCGCCACATCCTGGTGCGCCACGAACAGGCCGCCGCGATGGCCGCCGACGGCTTCGCCAGGGCTACCGGCAAGGTCGGAGTCTGCGTCGCAACGTCCGGCCCCGGCGCCACCAACCTCGTCACCGGCATCGCCGCCGCCCAGATGGACTCAGTCCCCATGGTGGCCATCACCGGACAGGTGCCCAGGGCCGCCATCGGACGGGACGCCTTCCAAGAGACTGACGTCACCGGTGTGACCCTGCCAATCACCAAGCACAATATGTTGGTCATGGATGTTAAAGACGTGGCTCAGGCCATCCACGACGCCTTCCACATCGCCCGCACCGGACGGCCAGGGCCAGTCCTTGTGGACATCCCCAGGGACGTTTTGCTGGGCGAGAAGACTGAATATATCTGGCCAACCGAGACCAAATTACCCGGCTACAGGATACCCGGTGAAGCTCCCGACTCCCAGGTAGCCGCCGCCGCAGAGTTGATCAACAAGGCCGAGCGTCCCATCATCATCTCGGGACACGGTGTGCTCATCTCCCATGCTTACGGTCTCATGACTGAACTCGCGGAGAAGGCTCAGATACCAGTGATAACCACCTTATTGGGTATCAGTTCTATCCCTTCAAACCACGAATTGAACCTGGGCATGTCAGGCATGCACGGCATGGCCTACGCCAACCTGGCCATCGACGAGGCCGACCTCATTATTGGTCTGGGCATGCGTTTCGACGACCGGGTTACCGGCCGCATATCCGACTTCGCCCCCAACGCCAAGATCGTCCATGTGGACATTGACGCCTCCGAGGTCGACAAGAACGTCAAGACCACTGTGGGCTTGGTCGGAGATCTAAAAGCCGTCCTCGGTCAGATGCTGCCTAAGATTGAAGCTAACGTCCACATCGACTGGCTGCGGCACATTGATGAAATGAAAGCCCAACACCCGTCGCACCTAGTCCGGAAGTCCGACGAACTCTTGCCCCAGTACGTTTTGCAACGGCTGACCGAGGTGACCCAAGGCCGGGGGATCGTGGTCACCGGCGTGGGCCAGCACCAGATGTGGGCCGCGCAGCACTGCCGTTTCACCGAACCGAACACATTCATCACCTCAGGTGGGTTGGGAACCATGGGGTTCGAGGTTCCGGCTGCCCTCGGCGCTCAGTTGGGGTGCCCGGATAGCGTCGTTTGGTCCGTCTGCGGCGACGGCGGCTTCCAGATGACCATGTGCGATATCGCCACTGCGGTTGAGAGCGGGGCCGACGTAAAGTTCGCCATCCTGAACAACACTTCCCTGGGCATGGTTCACCAGTTGCAGGACATCTTCTTCGAGAAGGACTTCGTGGCCAGCGAGTACACGGCCAACCCCGACTTCGTAAAGATCGCCGAAGCCTACGGAATCCGGGGCATCCGCGTCACCAGGAATGACGAGGTTGTGGACGCCGTTCAGCAGGCCATGGAGACCGCCGGTCCGGTGATCGTCGACTTCATGGTGAAACAAGACGAGATCGTATTCCCGTTCATTCCGTCCGGACAATCCGTCAAAGAGATGCTGGAAGAACCGGCGCCCACTGAGACCGTCTAAGATGGGCCAGAACAACCGCGCCGAACAACATACGCTGATTGCCTTGGTTGAAGACAAACCGGGCGTCTTGACCCGGGTTGCCAGCATGTTCCGCCGGAGGGGATTCAACATCGCCAGCTTGGCCGTTGGCAATAGTGAGCAGGCCGGCCTGTCGCGCATGACCTTTGTGGTCAACGGAGACGACTACACCGTGAGTCAGGTGGCCAAGCAACTGGACAAATTGATCGATGTTATCGAGGTTGCCGACATCACCAACGAGCCGATCGTCACCCGGGAATTGGCCTTGATAAAAGTCAAAACGACACAGATCACCAGGGGTGAGATCATCCAGATCGTGAACCTCTTCCGGGCTAACATCATCGACGTCAGCAGTGAATCAATGGTGATCGAGATCACTGGTGAACAGGAAAAGACCAACGCCCTGTACGGTCTCCTGTCTCCCTTCGGTATCATTGAGATGCACCGAACTGGGGTGGTGGCCATGGTGCGGGGACGAGCCAATGGGCACCACAATGGCCATTCTTAAAAACCGGTTTCCAAATTTGGGCTAGACTAATCAACAAGGAACCTCCCCCCACTCTAACTCTCCCCCGGCGCGGAGGAGAGAACTAATCCCTTCCCCCTGCAGGGGGAAGGCTAGGATGGGGGCACCGGACCTATATAGCCTGTTCGCGCAGCACAAGTCGAATAATTGAGAGGGACGAAACTGACATGGTAGACGTTTATTACGACAAGGATGCAGACCTCAAGCACTTGGAAGGCAAGACCATTGGCATGATCGGCTACGGCAGCCAGGGTCATGCCCACGCCCTCAACCTGAAGGACAACGGCCAGAACGTGGTTGTCGGCCTATACCCGGAAAGCAAGAGCAGAGCAGTGGCCGAAGCCGCCGGTCTGCGGGTGGCTGACGTTCCCGACGTGGCCAAAGAGGCCGACGTGCTGATGATGGTCATACCCGACCACATCCAAGGCCGCATCTACCGCGAGCAGATCGAGCCCAACCTCAGGCCCGGCAGCGCTTTGATGGTGGCCCACGGCTTTAGCATCCATTACCGGGAGATCGTCCCGTCAGCATCCATGGACGTGATGATGGTGGCCCCCAAGGCCCCCGGCCACCGGATGCGCGAGTTGTTTACCGAGGGTGTCGGTGTTCCCAGCCTGCTGGCGGTGCACCAAGACGCGACCGGCCACGCCAAAGACATCGGCCTAGCCTACGCCAAGGGCATTGGCAGCACCGGCTCGGGCGTGCTGATGACAACCATCAAGAACGAGACTGAAAGTGACCTATTCGGCGAGCAAGCCATCCTCTGCGGCGGCGTTAGCGAGCTGGTCAAAGCGGCCTTCGATACCTTGGTTGAAGGCGGGTATCCTCCGGAGATTGCTTTCTTTGAATGCTTGCACGAGCTGAAAATGATTGTTGACCTGATGTACCAGGGCGGATTCAACTACATGCGCTTCTCGGTCAGCGACACCGCCGAGTACGGCGACCTGACCCGCGGCCCCCGGATCATCGACGAACACGTGAAAGACAACATGCGCGCCGTTCTCAAAGAGATCCAAGACGGCACCTTCGCCCGCGAGTGGATCGCTGAGAATGACGAAGGCCGCCCCCGGTTCACCCCTCTTAGGGAAGCGGCCCAGCATAGCCAGATCGAGGACATTGGAAAGGAACTCCGGGCCATGATGCCCTGGATGGACCCCAAATAGCGGCTGGCCGCGCTTTCATATCAACATTAGGTGGCGAAGTCTCGAACGAACAAGAGGCGCGATTTCACCGAATTCGGAAATGTCATCAGCACAAAATCTGGGAGCAATATCATGAAAAATCTGGAGGCGCTGAGTGTAGTCCACCATCGCCCGCTGGTCCTGGCAGGGCTGGCGGCGGTGGACTACATGCCCCTGCGACACCTTTCTGAAAGCCGCGCTTAGCGGCCAAGGCACGCCCAATCAAAATCACAATCAGAAAGGGATTAGGTAAAAGAAATGGCTATGGACAAAGTATTGCTCTTGGACACCACTCTCCGCGACGGTGAGCAATCGGCCGGCATCGGCATGACCGGCGTTGAGAAGATGGAGATTGCCCGTCAACTGCAGCGGCTGCAGGTAGACATCATCGAAGCCGGTTTCGCCGCCAGTTCACCCGGCGATTTCGAATCATTGAGCAACATCGCCAAAGAGATCGATGGTCCTATCATCGCATCCCTGGCCCGCGCCGTCATAGATGACGTGGACCAGGCGGCACGGACCGTCGAACATTCCAAGCGGCCCCGCATCCACGTGTTCCTCTCCTCCTCGGAGATTCACCAGATGCACCAGCTGCACAAGAACCGGGAAGAGGTCATGGAGATGGCCGTAAGGAGCGTGGAGCGGGCCAAGAGTCTGTGCGACGACGTCGAGTTCTCACCCATGGACGCCACGCGGACCAACCCCGAGTACCTGTTCCAGATGCTGGAAGAGGTGATCAAGGCCGGAGCCACCACGATAAACATAGCTGACACCGTGGGCTACGCCATACCCTCGTCCTCAGGGTTTGGTCAACTTCTGAAAGACGTTCAGACCAATGTTCCGGGCATCGAGAACGTGGTGTTAAGCGTACATTGCCACAACGACCTGGGCTTGGCCGTAGCCAATAGCCTCTTGGCTGTTGAATTCGGAGCACGCCAATTAGAGGGCTGCATCAACGGCATCGGCGAACGGGCGGGCAACGCTTCCATAGAAGAGATCATCATGGGGTTGGACACCCGGAAGGACCACTTCGGTGTGGAGATCGGCGCCGACACCACCCAGATCTACGGCGCCAGCCGCTTGGTCAGCCGCATAACGGGAATGGCGGTGCAGGCCAACAAGGCGATCGTGGGCGAAAACGCATTCCGCCACGCCTCGGGCATCCACCAAGACGGCGTACTGAAAGACCGCTCCACCTATGAAGTGATGCAGCCGGAGCGCGTGGGCGTCCCCGGCAACAGCATGGTTCTCGGTAAACTCAGCGGTCGGTCGGGTCTTCAATCCAGGTTGGAAGACTTGGGCTACAGCGTTTCGCGTGAAGACATGGCCAAGGTATTTGAGTCATTCAAAGAGCTGGCCGACAAGAAGCGGGAGGTAACCGACCGCGACCTGGAGATCCTCATGGACGAGGAGAAGCGAACAGCCACTGAGCCGATCAGCTACACACTGGACCATGTTCAGTTCACCGGCGGAGACCAGGGCATCCCCACCGCCACCGTAAAGTTGATCGGACCGGATGGAGAGTCCATCACCGACGCCTGTACCGGCAACGGCCCGGTGGACGCAGTCTGCAACGCCATCGACCGGGCGATCGGCACCGAGTCCAAGTTGGTGGACTTCAACGTCCAGGCGGTCACCGAAGGCATCGATTCCCAGGGCACCGTCACCATGCGGATCGAGAAGAACGGCCGCATCTATACTGGCAGGGGCGCCGATACCGATATCATAGTCGCCAGCGCCAAGGCCTACCTGAGCGCGGTCAACCGCCAACTGGCTTCCGACGACGAGGCCAACATCCCCGCTCTAGGCAGCACGCCAGACTAAACGGGGTATCACACGCAGCGTTAAAAAAGAGGGGCCGTCCCGATTCATCGGGACGGCCCCTCTTTTTTTCTCCGCCAAAGGACCTGGGATGGTTGCCAGCCACGATCTTTGTCCATATATGCGCCGATCTAGAACGGCACCGGGCGTGATCTCATGCCCCATACGGAACAGAAGCAGGGTAAACGTCTGATCTATATAAGCCTCGATGACACTCTGCGCCTCTCGAAGTCTTTGCCCAAAGAAAACCGTAAGCTCTAACTCAGTGGTAAGACCAAGCTCTGTAGAATCAACTACTCCAACGAATGTTCGTAGATCAGCGGGCTGGTTCCACAAACTGGTTCCACAAATTGGAAAACGTCTTGATATCCTCTCCAGCCAGAAACTGCAGATGGTACGCAGCCGTTTTCTCGATCAATGAGTTTCCGTAACTAACCGGGCTTACCCCTTTGTCTGGCTCAATCGCCGCGTGTTCTTCTAACTCATTCCAAGAGTACAGCAGAATCATGTTGACATTATCTTTATTGTCCACAACATGCTGCCAAGCCTGTTCGTAGGCACCTTCAGTTAATAGTGGATCAACCCGTCGATACGGTCCCGAGAGCGTCTTTCCCATAATGTGCATCCAATATTCATCGAACCTCGGGAAGACTACTATCACACCGTCATCACTGAGAGTATCATCTACGAAATTCGGATCTGGAAACCAATTCCAATCGAGTGTCGTGTCTATCTTCCAGTTCGGGTTATCCGTACTGGACCAACTCTTGACCGTGAATCTGGCGTCTGCAGGTTCCTTCAGGTCCACATTCGACCAGCTAACGACCAACGGCTTAGTTTCCCAATTGAACATGAAGGTTGGGTAGACGTTGCACACGTTGGTCCACAGGAAATCGAGGATGGACTGCTTATTCGCCAACGTCATACCAGGGGGATAAACCATGTAGGGTTCGACCAAAATCATGACTTTGAACGGCGCGTTGTTTGCTGAGATGTAATCCATCAAGGCAATCAAAGCACGTTGCATCGCTGCCTTTTCTTCATCATCCACAACGGTATCAAAGTCGAAATCCCCGTCTCCATGCCACGACACTAAAATGGTATCAATCCCAGCTGCCTCCATATCATCAAGCTGCTGAGCAATCACCGCGGAATCATCAGACGAATAGAACCCATATGTGGGTTCGTCAGTTGTTCCAACTCGACTCCCAATACCAAGATCGGTGTTCCAATGACTACTTTTCAGTCCACCAATACTGGCGCAAGTAGTCAAATCAAACCCGAACCACAGATACATCAGAGCCGCAAAAGGTGGAGCCGTCTCAACTTCCTGACAATGCGTATTTTGCGACGGACACGGCTGAGGAGCTAATATCAAAACCTGTGGAAATTGAGTGACGCCGGTCGTAAAGAAAGGCGTACCCTTCCAGCAAGAATA
>JAQBXL010000018.1 GCA_027624135.1 Chloroflexota bacterium | reverse complement strand
GCCGGGAAATCCAGGCCCTAGAGCGGGAGCGCAACGCAGCCCAAGCCGCCATCAATTGGCGGTTCACTGTCCAAGATGCCAGGGCGAAACTCCATCGCCTGTATCCTTCGAATCAACGGTTGACTGAGTACTAGACCGACAATTACCCCGATAACGGACCAACCTGGAAATTTCTGCATATCACCAAGCCTTGATATAGCGCCAGGGTTAATTCCTGGCCAATTCCACTGCTTGAAGGAAGTTCACGAGCCGCCAGTTTTGGTTCGAACTTACTAGCCCGAAAAAGGCCGCTTAGAATCGCAGCGAATACACAACGTAGCTTCATCATCGTTACCTGCAAGACATGCGGGACAAATCCAACCGCCACCGAAAAGGCGCCGGATTGTGTCGCGGCCGCTTTCGCTTATTATGGAAGCCGATTCAGGACTTATTGGTACTGATATCGGAGGTCTTTGGCGTTGTCCTCTTCCAAGAAGCGTCCTAATCCCTGCCGCCATCTCATCTATAACATCTTCCTGACTTCGAGGAGCTGGCACCGCGCCCACATCCATCCCTGAAACCTCAGTCAAGACTTTGTCGAAGTCACCCCACGTGAGTTCGAACAATTTCTCAAGAATTTCATCTCTGACAGGCGTTTCGCACCGGCGATTGATGTCCTGCAAAAGTTTCTTGGTGTCGTCTTTTTTTGCCTCAGTGGACTGAAACCTGTCCAATGGCGGTCCAACTTCTTTCGGCGATGGGAATCCGTAGAGATAGGTACAAATTAGGGTTTCTTCTTTGAGTTTTGCGGCAATCGCGCCGGCCTCAAAATTAAGCCATCGAGACTGCAGGCTCTCCGGTGTCAGACAGAATATCCCAACGCTCGATTTTTCCAGTTCCGCCTTTATGACATTGTCCCAGTTGGAACCCTTTTCGATATCCTCAAACGACACCCAAGGCACTATCGCCTGTACCACCGTTGGAAGCCAATCTCTCAACCCCTCAGCAATTCTTTTGCTGCGTGGTCCAGACCAGCTAATGAAGACGTTCATCGATTACCTCAACGGAATCCTGCCCCGCACACCGACCGCACACCCCTTTATCACCGAACCAAGCGTAAATTGATTGAAATCGACTTGAGGTGATGGAAATGAAAGTCGTTACTGTTTATGTCGCTCTGTCGGATATCTCGAATTCGGTCCGGCTACCCGCCAATCCATCCTCGGTTGCCTCGCGTAATAATACAAATCAGTAAGAGTATAACAACGTAACTTTTACAACGAAAGCAATCGGCATCGGAGCAAAGCCCCGGAGTTATCCGAAGCTTTTTGAATACCAATCATATGTGTTGGTAGGGCGTCAGGTAATGGAACCCCTAATCTCCGCATCCAATCCCCAGACTAACCCCGCAGCCCAGGAAATCAGTCCGTATCGCCCAGATCTGAGACCGCGACCCGGTAGCTGGGGTTTTCTTCTGTGTCGGGCGGCGCGATGACGTTGGCCTTTTGAAGCATCTGCTGGCAGTTCTGGCTCAGGTGCAGGAGATGCAACCGAGTGCCGGCGCGATCGTAGCGCTGGGCCAGATCCACGATGGCCTCCATACCCGAATGGTCCCAAACACGGGAGTTGGCAAAATCGATCACGACTTCAGCCGGGTCCGACGCCGGATCGAACAGGTCCCTGAAGGTGCTGACCGATGCGAAGCAGAGCTGCCCGTGGAGGTTGTAGACACGCCGATGCAGTGTGGTCCCGATGCCAGCGTCAACGTAGATGTGGCGGGCGGTGTTCCACGCCAGCACCAGAGCGGAAACGATCACTCCAACAACCACTGCGGTCGCCAGGTCGGTCGCAACGGTGACCGCCGAAACCAGGACCATCACCATCGCGTCGGAGGGCGGCACTTTCCTGATGATCCTCAGGCTGGACCAGGAGAAGGTTCCAATAACCACGACAAACATCACGCCCACAAGTGCAGCGATGGGGATCTGCTCGATCAGCGACGAGGCAAATAGTATGAAGAGGAGCAGGAACAATGCGGCGAGGATTCCCGACAGTCTCATCCGTGCGCCCGATTTTATGTTAATCATGCTCTGACCAATCATGGCGCAGCCACCCATCCCGCCGAAGAACCCCGTCACCACATTCGCCAATCCCTGGGACATGCACTCACGGTTCTTCTGGCCCTTCGTCTCCGTGAGACCATCGATCAATGTAAGGGTGAGCAGCGATTCGATCAACCCGATCCCAGCCAATATGAAGGCGAAGGGTAGAATTGTTCGCAGAGTATCTAGGTTGAACGGCACGCTGGGCACGGAAAATTCCGGAAGCCCACCCGAGATACTGGCAAGGTCGCCAACCGTCGGGGTGTCTATCCCTCCCAATATCACCGCTGCCGATACAACAACGATCCCCGCCAATGCGGACGGAACCCGCTTGGAGAGCCTGGGCATCAGGTAGATAACGGACATAGTCACCGCTATCAAGCCAATCATGACCCCCAAGTCCGCTATTGGCAGCCACGCCTTGCTCCCGTCAGCGCCTTCGATCTTGAAGCTCTCTAACTGGGCCAAAAAGATGACTATGGCCAGTCCATTTACGAATCCGAGCATCACGGGGAAGGGCACCATGCGGATCAAGTTACCCAGTCGCAACGCCCCGACCACCATCTGAATGATGCCCATGAGGACTACGGTGATAAACAGATATTCGAGGCCATTCTCACTAACCAGCGATACCATGACCACCGCCAGAGACCCGGTGGCGCCGGAGATCATGCCGGGCCGTCCGCCAGTCAATGCCGTGATCAATCCGACGATGAACGCGGCATAGAGCCCTACAAGGGGATGGACCCCAACCACGAAGGCAAAGGCCACCGCCTCTGGCACCAGTGCCAACGAGACAGTGAGTCCGGCCAAGGATTCGGTGCGAATCTTTGACAGGTTAGCGAGATCTAACATTAACAGTCCGAATAAGGTGAATGGCGCCAGTCAAAGAGGAGAGCAACACGGACGTGGAGCGGCAGAAGCCGCAACGGGCCTTTGGAGGTGACCTTGGGGTTTGCGCGTTATTGGTCCGGGTTTAGCCGGGCTTGAGTGTTTGCCGACCTTAGTTGAGAGGAATCGCTATCTCAGTGCTAACCAGGCGCATGATGAGCCTGGTTTCCCCGGTTTCCATAAAGAACCAGCGATTGTAGGTCCGGCCATGTGCGCGGAAGTTCGCGGTAACGCCGGGAAAATAAGCTCTTCAAGAAAGGACCAGTCACGACGGTAGCCGTAACTGGAGTGTCTACCAAGGGTCTCTTCTTTCGATTGTATTTCGTGTATGGGTCGTATGGCTTGTGTGGTTTTAAGGTTCTCTTCTTATGACTATTTTGATTGTATGGCTCTATTCGCTTTCCGGGGCCAAGCGGTCACTAGAAGAGAGACTAACGCTGATCCGTCCCTACGACGGTGGCGAGCATCAGTCGAATCTAGAAACGAAATTCCCAAAGAATAGTGGTTGGTAGGGCGTAGGGGATTTGAACCCCTGATCTCCGCCTTGAGAGGGCGGTGTCCTGGGCCGCTAGACGAACGCCCCACAGTTGAGGTGCCGGACCCTTCGGCCCATATGCAATCCAGCCCAATCATGCTATCAAACGCCGCGTGGGTTGTAAATCACGACCGTGAGTAAGCTCAACGAGGAAACGGCCCGGTAATCCGGGCCGTTTCCTCTGTTCTTCGTTCGAGTTCGCTGAGACTAATTTACGATAAAGTCGCCAAACATGGTCGGATTGTGCCCAGGGAAGGTGCAGACGAACTGGTAAGTTCCCGCTGATGGAGCGGTAAAGGTGGCCGTCCCGCTTGCGCCTGGTCCGATCAGGGCAGTTGCACCAATCACCCGGGAGTCATCCACCGGCAGCCAGTCGTTCCCCTGACCGGCGGTCAGACCGTCGGTGGCCACGGCGTCTTTTGTTCCTGCCTCGACTATTGCCCAGTTGTGGGTGTTGAAGGCGGAGGAGTTGTTGAAAGTCACCACAACGTCCAATCCCGCCGCCGCGGACATGGTGGCGAGGTTGAACTGCAGGGCGTCGCCATTAACGTCGATGGCAAGATTGACCGCTCCTCCCGAAGATGGCTCAGTGGCGCCAATGGTCGGAACTGGCGCGGCCGTCGAAGTAGGCGCGGGTGTGGGCTCGGCAGTCCGATCAACTGCGGGCACCGTATTGGGCGGCGCCGTCGTCGCCGTGGCGTTTGGGTCCGCCTCGTCGCTAGAGCATGCTATCGCAAGAAGCATGACTGCGCTAAAGATAGCGAATAATATTACGATTGACCGTCTCATCAAATAGCCTCCATCCGTGCCTGATATTACTTTGTTATTTTTATCACAAGCTGTCTTACAGTGTCAATGAATCTACACACGATTGACCAGCTTTTAATACACATCCAATGATTGGCTGCGGCTCACTGTGTGGATTATCATAACGTCAGAATCAAGGCCCAGACAGGAGCGCTCGTGGAAATCGGTAAATTCCCTCCTTCGCTGCTCGAAAAGCTGCTGCAAAAAACCAGGGTTTCGGATCCCCAGGTGCTTTTGGGGCCCGGACTGGGGGAGGACGCAGCGGTTCTCGACCTGGGCGACACATTGTTGGTAGCCAAGAGCGACCCGATAACCTTCGCCAGCGACCGGATCGGCTCGTATGCCGTCCAGGTAAACGCCAACGACGTTGCTTGCACCGGGGGCGTCCCCCGTTGGTTCCTGGCAACCCTGCTGGTGCCGGAGCGATTCACCGAGGAGCAGGCTGAAGAACTGTTCAGCCAGGTGCTGGACGCTTGTAACGCCATCGGAGTCGCGCTGATCGGCGGACACAGCGAGGTCACCTACGGGATCGACCGTCCGCTGGTGGCCGGAACCATGTTGGGCGTGGTGGCCCGGGACCGCCTGATCAGGACCGGTGGCGCACAGGAGGGTGACAGCATAGTAGTGACCAAGGGTCTCGCCATCGAGGGCACAGCGCTCTTGGCGCGAGAGCGGGCCGATGATCTTCGAAACGCTGGGGTGTCCGACGAAATCATTACACAAAGCGCAAATTTACTGGACTCGCCAGGCATAAGTGTAATAGCAGACGCTCAGATCGCCTGTGAGACGGTACAAGTACACTCCCTTCACGATGTTACCGAGGGCGGTCTGGCAACCGGACTCAGGGAGGTCGCTTCTGCCTCTGGGCTGGGACTGGCAATCGAAGAAGACAGCGTGCCGGTCCTGCCGGCCACGCAACAAGTGTGTCAGGCGCTAGGACTGGAACCTCTGGGGCTTCTGGCCTCGGGTTCGCTCATCATCACACTGCCGCCTGGCGATGTGCCATCGTTGATCGCTGCTTTAGAGAAACATGATATTGACGGCTGGGAGATCGGGATGATGCTGGCGCCGGAAGAGGGTCTGATCTCCATAGGGCGCGGGGGCGAGGTTGAACTCCCACAGTTCAGCCGCGACGAACTGGCCCGTTATTTCAGCAGCTAGCCGTCTCACCTCCGAGCAAGCCCCAGCAGCCCCAGCAAGCCCAACCAGGCCTTAAATCAAGACGCCAATTCCTTGATGGCCTGAGCGGCCCGCTGTTGGGCTGGCACGGTCAGTGACCAGCCACTACCCTGCGCAATGAACAGGTCACGCTGCTTCTTCATGTGTGCAGCAAAGTTGGGTCCGTCATAGGCTCCATACTCCCGGCAGACCTCTATCAGCCTCTCTTTGGAGAATGACGGCTGTCCTCCGGCCAATAGACCGCCGACGCCAAGCAACAGGGCCAATTTGATCTGTTTCTTGGAGTTGGTCTTTTCCTGCAGGTCCTTGACGATAATACGATATGTGTCGCCATCCAAATGAAACACTCGTGTAATGTTTTCACTCGATATTTCGTGTTGGCCCAGAAATACGGCGCCCCGGCCGTTTGCCGGGCCGTTTGATTGAGGCAGGCGGTCAGTAATGCCGTTGGGTTCACGCATACTCTGAGAGGATGAAGGGGACTCGGCATAGTCATTGGCAGGCTGTCTATCGGCTGGGGGAAGGGCGTTGGTCTGGGCCAAGACTCGGATCAAGGCCTCGAAGCAAGGGATCTGGTATTTCTCTGGACACCTGTCCGCCAGGCGAATGACCTCGTCAAGATGCTCCGCCACGTTCTCGAACACTGCCGCCCCTCCGCCTGGTCACGCCTGAGTTAACCGCTGTCCGGTCAAACGGCCTTCCCCAGTATATCGCCGTGGAAATGGCGCTTCAATTATTAATGACCTGGCAAATGAGCATAAATAAGAGACGATGGGCGTCTTTTCCGTCAGCTCTGGTAGACCTCCAGTGACTGACGGAGCTGGTCAACGGTGATGTTGGCCCCACTTACGGTGATCGCAACCTTCTTGCCCCTGACCTTCTCTGGATATTTGATGGCGCCTGCCAGAGCGGTGGCCCCGGCGCCCTCGGCCAGAGTATGAGCCTTTTCAATGAGAGTGCCGATTGCCCGGCGGATGTCCTCGTCGCTGACCAATAGGAAATCATCCAACAGGTCTCGGATGATATCCTGGGCCAGTTCATAACCCGATCCGGTGGCCACTCCCTCCGCGAAGGTGGTCGTCTCGGCCTCGACGATCTCGCCCTTCCTCCAGGAAAGATAGCCGGCCGGAGCTAACTCGGACTGTACAGCCAGGACTTCTATAGAAGGGTCGATGCCTTTGGCTACGATACAGGCGCCCGACACCCCCGACCCACCGCCCAAAGGCACCATCAGCACTTGTACGTCTGGCAGGTCTTCGATCGTCTCAAGCGCCTGAGTGCCTACACCAGCGATCAACAAGGGATCGTTCACCGGATGAACGAATCGGTATCCCTCTTCTTTAGCCAGACGCTCGCAGTGCGAACGGGCGTCATCAAAGCCGTTGCCATGGAAGATCAACTCCGCGCCCAGGGCCTTCATGGCCGCCACCTTATTCGGGTTGGCGTTCTCAGGCAGGCCGACCAAGACGCGCACTCCAAACAACTTGCCCGCGCTGGCCAGCGATTGGCCGTGATTGCCAGTGGACGCCGTTATCAGTCCCCGATCCTTCTCCTCGTCGGTGAGGTTGGCCAGCAGGTTGATACCCCCTCTGCCTTTGAAGGCTCCAAGGGGCAGGTATTCCTCGTGCTTCAGGTAGATCTCCGCATCGAGCATCTCGCTGAGCCCGGCAGAGTAATGTAATGGCGTACGGGGTATGTGAGGGGCGATTGTCTTCCTTGCCCGATAGACGTCCAGTAGCGTGGGAGCCTGCATATCATGCCGCCTTTTTCCGTTGAATTACATGGGATTACATCGGCTTCCATGGAGTTACATGGAGATCAATCTTGCCGGATTTGCTAGATTGATCTCCAGGCTATTGGCCCGATTTTGCCGTGTCAATCGCGCCCTTCGCTCCGGATGGTCTTGATCCTGCGGTATATGAACCAGGCCACCACAACCACGATGATGCCGGCGATGGGGAAGTCGAATGGACGCATCACCCGACGCAAGTCCTCCCAGTTCTCACCCAGCTTGTAACCGCCGTAAGCCAGACCCAAGCTCCAGGGATACGACCCGACGAACGTGTAGAAGCTGAACTTCCAGATGTTCATCCGGGCGATGCCAGCCGGGATGCTGATAAAGGTACGGACCACTGGCAACATGCGGGAGGCGAAGACGGCTAGATCGCCGTATTTCTGGAACCATTCTTCGGCTTGGTCCACCTCATGCCGGGTCACCAGCACATATTTCCCGTATTTATTCAACAAGGGACGTCCGCCCTTGTAACCGATCCAATAGGCGACCCAAGACCCCAGCAAATTACCCAGGGCACCGTAGAAGGCCGCCATCCCCAACATCCAGGCCGAGTCCCCCTTTGCCTCGATCAAGAGCCAACCGGCCAAGGGCATGATCAATTCGCTGGGGAAAGGGATCGCGGCGCTTTCGATGCCCATGAGAAAGACCACCCCGGGCCAACCCATGACGTCATAGACGTCGGTGATTATCTCCAAAAACCATGTTTCTATGCCTAACATGCCCTAACAACCCCTAACAACCCCTAACAACCTTCGAACAGCCCGAGAAATTACGAGAAATACCCGACGAACTCATATATACTAATATCAAAACAATGTTCTAATCTTTTCTTATATAAATTTAAAATAATCTTTAGAAAACATTGACGCTGGGCCAATCGAATGCTATTCTAATGATAACCCGATGGCCCGGGTAGCAGTATAAACCAGCACTAATAGATGGCGATACGGAGGGAATCATGGCTAGGAAAACAAAGTTGATGCAGCGCGTAGAAAAGGAACATTCTCGGCCCCTGGAACGTCTGTTGCCTGAGAAAGTCAACGAGATTGGCCTTTCAGCCACGGCTGAAGAGCTGGGAGTCAGCAAGGCCACTCTGGGTTACTGGCTGCTCAAGCTGGGTATAAGTGTACGGCGCGTAGCCCTTGCGCCCGGCGAGACCCTGGAAGTCAAACGGATCAGCTAACTCGCCACCACTACAGTTCCGGGCAGCCGGACGAACTTAGAGAGGTCCCGTCCTTCCGCAGAAGGATGGGACCTCTCTTTTTTGGCTGATTCTCAGCCAATCAGGCTCCTGAAACTCGTTAGCGTCCTCTGGGGCCATTTACGGCCCTTTTCCGGTACATGCCCGACTGATAGACCACCCGGGGCCGGAAACCTCCCCCATTTATTCAAGAATCTCCCCCGTTTATCCGCCCACCTCTAGCCCTGGAAGATGTCCTCCGGCAAAAATGCTGAGACAGTGACGTTGGGCAGGTCTACGACATTGCTGATCCTTAAGTCCACCGCCACGCTGCAAATCACATAAGCCTGTTCCTTCGTCCAACCCCGTTCTTGCAGCAGGGCGATCATATTGATCAGGGCGTTCCGGGCGGCCAGCGTCAAGTCCTCTCCTTCTTGGGTGCCGTCCTCCCGGATCGGCATCCCCATGGTGGCGATGAAATTTCGGGGCGCGGCCCATTCCGGGGAGATGAAATATCCGGGGTGGGCGAACCTCGGAAAGATTATGTTATTCCGGGCGGCCTCTCCCTTCTGCAGGTGAAATTTGACCACCACCGTAGCGCCCATCTCAATGGCGGTGATGCAGCACTCGGAGTCCCCCTGGGCAAAGTGGCCGTCGCCAACGGAGTAGAGTCCGCCAGCCACGTTTACCGGTATCATCAGCCGCGACCCCTTGGTGAGTTGCTTCGCGTCCACGTTGCCGCAGTTCTCCCGTGGCGGGATGGTGCGGAGTCCCTCGGCGGCTATCGAACCTTCGGGCACAGCATCTTCGGCGTCGGGTGGAAACGCTGTCCCACCTCGGCGTACCAGGTCGGCCTCCCGCTCGGTCCACGCCTCCAACTGGGTTCTGGACGGCGCGATACCCGCAGTTCCCATGAAGGAACCATTCGGAATCTTCACACCGGGCAGGTCTTTGGAAGTAGCCCAGCCGTCTTTCATCTCCCAATGGACCACATACGGGTCTGGGAACAGGTCGCGCAGGAACCCCGCGCCAGGACGGTTGCGGGTCCAGCCGTAGGACTGGGGGATCACGTCGATGTACTCGATCACCAAGAGGTCACCCGGCTCGGCTCCCTTTATGTAAACCGGGCCAGTTAGGGGGTGCCCCACCTTGCCGGCAAACCCAGGGAAGTCAGCGACGGTCACGCTGGAGTTCATCTGCCCATCGGAAGCATCCCTGGTCTCCAACGACACTTCCTCTCCGGGATCGACCTCCAATATAGGAGGGATGTCCGGATGCCAGCGGTTGTGGCCCTTGCCCGGATCGTCCTTGAGCCGCTTGCTGCGGTCTATCTCAATGCTCTTCATGGCGCTCCTATTTCAGATCAAACTCCCAGTGATCGGCTCTAGATCGACCAATCGTCGGGCAGGTCAGGCGTGGCCATGGGCTTGATCATGACTTCCAGCAGGGCTGCTTGGCCGCTCTCCGTGGCCGCGATGGCCCGCTTGAGCGCCGGTCCTACTTCCGCCGGGTCTTCCACCCGCTCAGAGTAGGCGCCCAGGCCCTTGGCGACGATGCTCCAATCTCCGGTGAGTTTGGCCATGGCCGGCGGTGGACCGTTGGGGCGTTCCATGCCCATCAATCCTCCGCCGGTGCCTTCATTATTTACGACGATCGTCAGTATTGGCAGGCCCATCCGCACGGCGGTCTCCAATTCCATACCCACCATGCCAAATGACGCGTCGCCCAGCAGATGCACCACCAGGTCGTCGGGCCGTCCCAGCTTTGCTCCGATGGCCGCACCTAAAGACCAGCCCATAGCGGCCATACCGCCCATGCCCACGTAGCTGCGTGGCCTGGTCGCGGTCCAGAAAGGCGACATGTAGCCCCGGCTGCCGCCTGCGTCATGCAGCGCGATGGTCTTGTCGGGATCGATGATCTTGGCCAACTCATTGACCACCCGGTAGCCGTTGGTGGGGCCCGACATATCGTTGAAGACAGAATCCCATTCTCCGGCGTGCTTGTCCTTGGCCTGTTTGATCTCGGCCACCACTTCCTCTTTAAGGCCTCCCTTGCCCGGTCCAACCCGCTCTTTCACAGCGTCCAAGATCGCCCGAAGCGCCAACTTGGCGTCGGCCAGGATGGGCACGTCGGCTTGGTAGGTCTTGTTCAGGTCTGCCTCGTCGGCGTTCACGTGGATCAAGCTCACCCCGTCGGGAATGGGCCGTCCGTCGGTGCCGTTGGGCAGCCGGTAGGAGTTGCCCACGGCGAGAACCACGTCGGCCTTGCGGTTCATGTGAAGCGATGCACCGCTGGCGTAACGGCTTCGGGGGTAACAACCCATGCCCATGGAGAGGGGATGGTCTTCGGGGAAGACCCCTTTGGCCACCAGGGTGGTCGCCACCGGCATGGACAACAGCTCGGCCAGTTCCTTTGCTTCGTCCCAGGCCTCAGCCGACAGAACGCCGCCGCCCAGGTTCAGCACTGGCATCTTGGCATTCACCAGCAGGTCGGCGGCTCTGGCGACTTCATCAGGATCGGGGGCGGCCTTTCTTCCCGGACCCACCGGCTCGTATTCCAACGAACCATCCGGAACCTCGGTCATCAGCACATCCTGGGGCATCTCCAACACCACCGGTCCAGGAGAACCCGAGCGGAGGGCGGTAAAGGCACGGCGCATGATCGAGGGAATGTCTTCCACTTTAGTAAATGTCCCCCGCCACTTGACCAGCGTGTCGAAGATGCTGGCGGAGACTTCTTGCTGAACCTCTTTGCCCAATTGGGCCAGAGGGACCTGTCCCATCAACAGAAGCACAGGGATATTGTCGGCGTAAGCGCCGGCGATGCCGGTCAAGGCGTTGGTTGCGCCGGGCCCGGTTCCGGTCATGGCCACGCCCACCTTGCCGGTGGCCCGGGCGTAACCGTCGGCGATCTCAACGCCCAGCCTCTCGTTACGTGCGGCAAATACCTTGATGGTCTCTGAGTTTCTTAGACCAGTCCAGAGGGGGGCGAGACCGCCGCCTTGGAACCCGGCGATGTACTCGACTCCTTCCTTTTCCAGGGCGCGAACAATAGCATCGGCAGCACGCATGATTCCTCTCTTTACCCATTCAATTTTGTGTGAGAACACCGATTGGCAGACGGGCCTATATTCTTGTGTATCCCGCCTCAGATTGGGGGGATAATACGCCCGTCCCTACAGAGGGTCAACCAGGGGTCAACCAGTTCATCCATTGGGATGGATACGCCGTGTCAGTCTCAATTCCCTCGCGGCTAAGATTCTTGACCCGTCTATGGCCGAAAGGTATCATCCCCACAACAATCGCCGGGCGTGACCCGATATCGATCTCAAACCCATCAAGCGAGGCCACCCATGCCATCAGCCAGTGAGATGATCGTTCAAACCCTGGAGGAAGCCGGGATCGACCACGTCTTCGGCATCCCCGGTGGCGGCACCGGGCAGATATTTCAGATTCTTGAGACCAAGAAAGACCGCATCAAGACCGTATTGGTGCGTCACGAGCAGGTGGCGGCAATCATGGCCGATGCTTATGGCCGCGCCGCCGGTAAGCCGGCGGTTATCATGGGCCAGGGACTGTTCATGGGTTCCAACGCCGCCTTTGGAATCATGGAGGCCATGCTGAGTAGCTCTCCCATGGTGGTAATCACCGACACCTCCGACGGCGGAGCAGCCCAGCGCCCCGCCAACCAGTCTGGCGCCGGGGAGTACGGCAGCATCGACCTCCAGGCCATATTCAAGGCCATGACCAAATACACCACTCTGGCCACCAACCCCAAGGAAGCGGTCCTTGGCGCTCAACTAGCCATCAAACACGCGGTGAGTGGCCGTCCCGGACCAGCGACGCTGTTGATGCGCTCTGCGGCAATTTCAGGGCAGGTGGACCTGGAATCTCCTCCCTTCATCCATAACGCTTCCGGGTTCCTCAATACGGTGAAACCAGCCAGCGCGCCCGTGGACATCCAACGGGCGATTGCGATCTTGAACGAATCACGTCGGCCGGTGATCATCGCCGGAAACGGGGTTCACGTGTCCCGGGCCCACTCCCAATTGCAGGAATTAGCTGAGCAATGGGGCATGCCGGTGGCAACCAGTTATAAAGGTAAGAGCGCAATCTCGGAGGACCATCCCCTTTCCCTTGGCATGGTGGGCACCTACGGCCAGGAAACGGCCAACAAAGCAGTGGGCGACGCCGACACCGTCATCGTTGTGGGCGCTCTGTTGCGCTCCCAGGAGACTGTGGGGGAGCGTCCTGACATCTTCAATCCCAATCGCCAACGCATAATCCAGATCGACATCGACGAGCGCAACGCCGGATGGTCCTTCCCAGTGGAACTGGGCCTGATCGGAGACGCCAAAGCGATCCTTGGCCAATTGGTGGAAGCTTCCAAGACCGCCGCGCCGGACAATGCCGCCGGGCGCAAGGAATGGACTGAAAGCTTGCCTGGCCGCCGGGAGGCTGGTTCTTTCTATGATCTGCCGGGGATGCAGGAAGACAGTTCGCCGGTGAAGCCCCAGCGTCTCGTGGCCCAATTGCAGGCGACCATGGACGCGTCAACTATCTTCGCCCTGGACGCAGGCAACAACCGAACCTGGATGGCCCATCTGTACAAGGCCTGCCGGGCCAACACCTTCTTCAGTCCTGGCGGAACCGCCGGCATGGGCTGGGCGCTGCCCGCCTCGTTGGGTCTGAAACTGGCATTCCCTGACCTGCCCGTGGTCTGCGTGACCGGTGACGGCGGCTACATGATGACCGTCAACGCGATCTCAACCGCGGTCCAATACGACCTGCCCATCATCTGTGTTGTGTTCAACGACAACGTGCTGGGCATGGTCCACGACCACCAACCTGAAGGACACAAGATCGCCTCCGAGTTCTTCCCCACCAACAACGCGGTGGTGGCCGAGGGTATGGGCGCTTTCGGGGTCCAGGTCAGCGACTCCAAGGACTTGCCCGACGCTTTGAGAGCGGCCCAGGCATCCGGCAGGCCAGCGGTGGTCGATGTTCTGGTCGATCCAGGCCCCAGCCCAGACGACTGGCGGGCCGGCGCCTGGCGAGCCGGTCAAACCTAAGCCAACCGGAACCTAAACCAATAGGAGGCGAAAGCTATGCCCGGCACGCTGCATGAAAAGATCGCGCTGGTCACCGGCGCTGGGTCCGGAATCGGCCGGGCCACCTCATTGGTCATGGCCCGTGAGGGTGCGACCATCGTGGTGGCGGATGTCAACGCCGAAGGCGGCGAAGAGACGGTGAGCGCCATCAAGGACATGGGCGGCGACGCCATGTTCGTCCACGCCGATGTCTCCCGCGCCTCAGATGTCGAAGCGATGGTCGGCGCGGTGGTCAACGCTTACGGACGCCTGGACCTCGCCTACAACAACGCTGGGATCGAAGGCTACTTCGGTGGACGTCTGCACGAATACCCGGAAGACACCTTCGACCGCCTGATCGACAT
Source organism: Chloroflexota bacterium (assembly GCA_027624135.1). Classification (GTDB taxonomy): domain Bacteria; phylum Chloroflexota; class Dehalococcoidia; order Lucifugimonadales; family UBA3495; genus UBA9611. Next base: position 17,477 of record JAQBXL010000018.1, on the reverse strand, counting down.
CAATGTGAAGGGCGTTTGGCTCTGCCTCAAATACGAGATTCCCCAGATGCTCAAACAAGGCGGCGGGGCCATCGTCAACACCGCATCGATCGCCGGGCTTGTCGGTTCTAGACAGATGTCGGCCTATGTGGCTAGCAAACACGCCGTCGTGGGACTTACAAAGTCGGCCGCCCTGGAATATGCCACGGATGGAATCAGGGTTAACGCAGTCTGCCCGGGCATCATCGACACGCCCATGATGGACCGTCTAGTGGATGGCCGCGACGAATACGCCGCGACGATACCTGTACGCCAACCGATCGGCCGCAAAGGCACGCCTGATGAGATCGCAGAAACGGTGGCGTGGCTTTGCTCCGACGCCGCGTCGTTGGTCACGGGGCTGGCCATGGCCGTTGACGGCGGATTCAGCGCCCAGTAGCAACAGGTACAGGCCACGACGCTTACGCGTCATACGTCGATACCAACGTGGTCAATCGGTTGAAGTGTTGCGCCGTCAGGCCGATGGGAGTTGGAAGTTCCTCATCGACAATCCCTGGGGGGTTGGCTGAAATCTCAGCGCGCACTGTTATCCAGGCAAAACGAACGCCCAGCCACACTCGGATGGGCGTTTTTCGTTGGACTGGCAAACTGCCCGGTGATAGTATGTCCGCAGATTCATTCTTAGGCTGAATGAACGCGATTTTCCAGCCCGGCAGCTTCCACCCCAGAAGCTTCGGGACTGTTCTACTCATATATGCCACCCGGAGGCCCCATTGGCGGATTCACTACAAATAGTTGACTTGGCCGAGTCTGGCCAAGTGCAAGTTTCGTTATCGACTGGGCACGATCAGCCCGAAACCGCGAGCCCGTCCAATTTCTCATTGCCCCTCACCCACCAAGAACTGGCCGAGGTTCACTGGTACTTCACCGAGTATCCGGAAAATACATTCGGCGAGGCCAAGACCCGCGCCGAGACGGTTGAGGCGGGCTTCAAGGATCTGGGCCAACTGCTCTACCAAGCCGTCTTTCAATCCAGTGACGAAGCAAAGTCGCTCCTGGCGAAGGCCACCGGTTCAGACGCGGCTGAACTCTCCGTCGTCTCGACTCGGCCCGAATTCCTGAGCCTACCTTGGGAACTCCTGAACCACGGCGACGACGGCTACCTAGTCTCCCAGATGGCGGGTGTCTCGCGGCGGCTGACAGACGCGCCTTTGGCAGCCTTCACCGGCCAGATGCCCACTGACCAACTGAACGTCCTACTGGTGCTTCCACCCGCTGGAGATCCTTCCGCGGAAGGAGGAAGCATCGCCACCGAGGCATTGACCGCCCTAGAGTCGCTCCCGGTGGAAGTCTCATTGGACTGCCTTCGCCCTTCGTCTGAGGCCGGTTTGAAAGACCGATTAGCGGCCAACTCGGGCCACTACCACCTGGTCCACTTGGACGGCTTCGCTATTGATGCCCAAGGAATCCTGATGGAAGACGGTTCCGGCGGGGCCAGCTCCGTCGAAGCCGCCGAACTGGCCAACTCGTTGAACGCTGGCCAAACTCCGGTGGTCTTGATAAACGCTGCATCGTCCAGCGTCTTGAGCGACGTTATGTCATTCGCCGCCGGTCTAGCCCGGGAGGGCGTCCCCCAGGTTGTGCTCGCGCCACTGCCCATCACCGGTGCGGGCCGCGTTCTGTTCTGCGACAGGCTATTCCAAGGCTTGAGCCAAGGCACAAGCGTCACCGGGACCGTGGCTTCGGTGCGCCAGGCAATGATCGAGCACCCTCTGCGTCCCTCGGCCACCGGACCGCTGGTCTCTTGGGACTGGATTCTTCCGTTGGTCTTTGAGTCGCGCGAATATTCACCGGCCGCCATAGTGGTTGAAGAACCGGTCGGGCCAGTTCCTGGCATGCCTCAACCCGAGCAGGAAACATCTGGTAACGAACTGCCCAGGGGTGGTCCCTACGGACTGATTGGCCGCCACAGTGAGTTGTTGGAACTGGAACGCCAATTCCGGCAGAGTCCGGTGGTCCTTCTCTCCGGAGACGTAGGCGCTGGCAAGTCAGAGTTGGCTCTGGGTCTAGCTTCGTGGCTGCGCAAGACCGGCGGACGCTCCGGAGGAGTCTTCTATCTGGCGTTCGAGGTCGGCGCCGGATTGGAACGGGTGCTCCACGAGATCGGCACGTCCCTGGTCGGTCTGGACTTCGCCGACCTCAAGTCCGAACAACGGATGACCTGGGTCGTCGATTATCTGAGAGAAAACCCGGCTCTGCTGGTCTTCGACAGTCTTCAGAACCTGGCCGGATTCCCCACCGGCGCTCCGGGACTGCTGGATGAGAACGAGATGGCCGACTTGGACTCTTTCCTGAAGGAAGTGGCTGAGGGAGGCCAAACGTGGGCGCTGCTGGTCAGCCGCCGTGAACAAGAGTCGTGGCTAACTGTTCCCCACGGCAGTTACCGCCTGGGCGGCCTGTCAGGGGCGGACCAGATTGTGTTTGGCACCCGATTATTGGAAGAGGCCGGGGCCGATCCCATCCGCCTTGGCCCCGAGTACTTGGAGATATTGGAGATGGTGGACGGTCACCCGCTGGCCATGGAGATCGCCCTGCCTCTACTGAAAGAGGTTCCGGCCTCGGTATTGACCGGTGAACTCAGGTCCGAACTGGACCAGCACCAGGCGGGCGCCGACGAAGAAGGACGTCCTGCCTACCTCACCGTAGTCATGGACCACGCCTTCAGCCGGATGACCCGCCGCAGCCGGACACACCTGCCCTTCCTTTCTATGTTTCGCAGCCGAGTGATGATGGACATCTTGACTCACATCACCCAGGAAGGCGATGCCTACAAGTCGGTAACCGGAGAACAGCTCGGGTACGGCGCTTGCCGCACGCTACTCCGCACCGCCCGCGCCAGCGGTTTCTTGGAGCCAATCACCCCCAGCGTCTACCAGATACATCCATCGCTGCCCTGGTTCTACGGACGCAGCCTGTACCGCCAATTCCCCCAGAGCGCCATCCAGCAGTTGGAACAGGAGATCGTCCGGGTCTACGCCGACACCGCCGATTATTTCATGGAGACCCTGTACGAGAATCAGGACGCCGGCACCAACGCCATCCTGGCCGAAGAGGGCAACATCACCCAGGCATTGGCCCTGTCTTTGGAGGCAGGTCAATGGGAGAACGCCCAACTGCTGGTTCAACCCTTGGCCCAAGTCTACCGTATGCAGAAACGCTACCCGGAACTGCGCCGCCTGCGCCGTCAGTTGCTGGAAACGGCCGGCGCAACCGCCGAGGAAGCCGAGAAGACCGGCGGCATTGACCTGTGGCTGTATCTACTGGGCACCGAAGCCAGCGAGTGCATCGAAACCAGGGAATTCGACCGGGCCGATGACCTGAACAAGCAGCTTCTCGAATATCTGGGTAACACGGACGACGGCGAGACTGATCCGCGCACCGCCGCAGTCTTTCACCAGATGGGCCAGGTGGCCCAGAGCCGCTGGAATCTGGAAGAGGCTGAGCGGCTTTTCACCCATTCCTTGGCCATCATCGAGGGCGGGGAAGACCAGGAACCGGTGGCCGACGACTACTACGGCCTGGGTCTGGTCTGCCAATACCGCCGCCGCTACACCGAAGCCAAGGAATGGTTCAGCAAGGCCCTGGAGATACACCAGCGAATCAACGACGGCGAAGAGATGGTCAAAGACTACCGTTCTCTGGGTCTCTGCGCCCAATACCAGTTTGAGTACGACGAGGCCGCCAGTTGGTATCAGCGGGCACGAGAGATACTGGAGGAGGCCCGGGACGAGGAGACCGCAGTCCTGGTCTACCACTCTTTGGGCACCGTCTGTCACGCCCAGTACCAGTTCGACGAGGCCGAGAACTGGTATCAACAGTCGCTAAGCATCAGCGACCGCATGGGCAACGATGCCCAGATGGGCGTCGAGTTCCACCATCTGGGCCTCGTGGAACAGGCTAGGGAGATGTTCGTCGATGACGCCGAGCATTGGTACCGGATGGCCCTGGAGAAGTGGCAGAAGGTGGGCGACCGCCGTTCAGAGGGCGACGAGTGCCGCCAACTTGGTGTGTTGTTCCATCAACAGAAGGACCTCGATAAAGCCGAGGAATGGTATGGCCGGGCGCGTGACGTTTTTGAGGACATTCAAGACCTGAACCGCATCTGCCGCACCTACGGTCAGTTGGGCATGGTGGCCGAGGAACGCGATGATTTACCCGGCGCTCTGCTGTGGGCCGGACGCACCTACAAACTGGCCGTGGAAAACGATCTGGCGGTGTTGATACAGGCCAAAGCACACCTGGCCCGGCTCAAGGAAAAACACGGAGAGAATAACTTCACCGAGTGGTGGCGTGAATTCGCCGATGAAGAACCACCCTCAGACTTGGAAGTAGATCCAGAAACTGTTCTATAGGCGAACTAGAGGTAATTTATGGCAGTAACATCCATAGATATCAAAGAACGAGTCCCCTACGCTGTAGGTATGACCTTCGGTGACACGGGTGCTTACGAGCGGTTGGACGGCACGGTCCATTTCGCAGTTGACCCGTCCAACTCGGCTAACAGTCTGATCACCGACCTGGAGCTTGCGCCGAAAAACCCGGCCGGCTTGGTCGAATTCTCAGCCGATTTCAAGATCCTGAAACCCATCGATCAGCATAAGGGGAATCATAAATTGCTCTTCGACGTGGTCAACCGGGGCAAACCCCTTTCCCTGATGCGCATCAACAGCGCTCCGGAAACAGACCCGATGGACCCAGGCAACGGGTTCCTGATGCGCCGTGGCTATACCCAGGTCTGGTGCGGCTGGCAGCACGACGTGCCAGAGACGCCCGGTCTATTGGGCATAGACGTCCCAGAAGCTCTAGGGGTGTCAGGCCGCATCGCTGTCACCTTCCAGCCGAACGAGGCCGCCACGACCCAGATGCTCTCGGACCGGGGCCATTTGCCCTACCCGGCAAGCAACCTGGAACAAATCGACGCCGAGTTGAGTGTCTGCGACTACGACGCTGGACCGGCCACGGTTCTTACCCGCTCAGACTGGTCATTTGGCCGCCTGGACCAGTCTGGCGTCGTTCCTGACGTCAATCACATCAACATGGCGTCGGGGTTCCAACCGGGCAAGGTCTACCGGTGCATCTACACCACCGCCAAAGCGCCGGTGGCTGGGCTGGGAATCGCCGCCGTCCGGGACCTGATCTCTAATCTCAGATACTCGACCAGTCAGGACAATCCATGCGCTGGGGATATCCAACACACCATGGCCTTCGGCTCGTCCCAGAGCGGACGATTCCTGCGCCACATGCTCTATCTGGCCATGAACCAGGATGAAGACGACCGCATGGTCTTCGACGGCATCATCGCCCACATCGCGGGAGGCCGCCGAGGCGAGTTCAATCAGCGCTTCGGCCAGCCGTCCAACCTGCTGGCGTCCAGCACCGGCAGCCTGTTCCCCTTCGCCGATACTGAGCAAACCGACCCCGAGACCGGCCAAGCCGACGGATTGCTCTCACGCCTGGCGGCGAGAGGCAAGCTACCCAAGTTATTCTTGACGAACACCTCCAGCGAATACTGGTCAGGGCACGCCGCTTTGACCCACGTTGACGCCACCGGTTCCAAAGACCTCACACCATCGGAGAACGTGCGCATCTACCATTTCTCTGGCACTCAGCACAACGCAGGAGTCCTGCCTTTGAAGCACACTCAGCCCACCGGCGCCAGCGGGCTACACCCCTTCAACTGGGTGGACTGGCGGCCATTGATGCGCGGCGCCTTGGCTAATCTGGACGCCTGGGTCAGCCAAGGTGTTGCCCCGGCGCCCAGCAAGCATCCTCGCCTGGACGACGGCACGGCGGTTCTTTCCGAATCATTGAGACCGGCGTTCCGGGCCATCCGGCAGACCGGATTCCCAGAGCAGTTGAGACACATGCTCCGATTGGACTTCGGACCCAACGAGGGCATCACCGAGAACCTTCCGCCGGTCACTGGAAAGCCTTATCCAGCCCTGGTGTCCAACGTTGACCAGGACGGAAACGAGTTAGGTGGCATCCGCCTCCCCGACGTAGCCGTTCCCCTGGCCACCGTCATGGGCTGGAACCTGCGCCACCCGGACACCGGAGGCGTCGGCCAAACCCATAAGACCATGGGCCCCACAGTGCCCTTCGCTTTCACCCAACAGGAGCGAGAGGAGTCTTCAGATCCACGCCTCTCGATCGAGGAGCGTTACGCCTCCCGCGACGTCTACCTTGAGAAGGTTAAGATCGCGGCGGGAGAACTGGTATCGCAGGGCTACCTGTTGGAAGAAGACATCCAAACAGTCGCACAGCAGGCGGGCGAACGCTACTACCTTGTAGAGTCCCTGGCGAAACAGCCGCAGCCCGCCGGAGACTAACGCCCCCATCCTAACCTTCCCCCTGATGGGGAAGGGACATTCCTCTCCCCCTTCAGGGGGAGAGTTAGAGTGGGGGTTGAACCGCAGTGGCAAGTCATAGCCAGAGTTCGTGACTGACCCCATATACAGGAGCACCCGGAACCAAAATCGACACTGGAGCAAGAAGATGAATATTGGAACATCGGTACCCTTGCCGGCCTACACCATCGACCCGGCATTCATGGCCAAGAAGGCTGAAGACCTGGGCTTCGAGTCCATCTGGTATGCCGAGCATGCTGCAGTGCCGGTTCATAGCAACAGTCCCTTCCCGGCCACCGGCGGAGAGATTCCCTGGACCTACTCCCATTTCACCGACCCCTACATCGCCCTGGCGCGTGCTTCTGGTGTCACCAGCAAGATTAAGCTGGGCACCGGCATCACGTTGATTCCCGAGCGCAACCCGCTGCTCCTGGCCAAAGAGATCTCCACGCTAGACCTCTACAGCGGCGGCCGGTTCATTCTTGGGGTCGGCACCGGCTGGCTCAAGGAAGAGACTGAGCTCATGGGCGGCGACTTCGAGCACCGCTGGACCCAAACTAGGGAAGCGATAGAAGTGATGAAAGAGCTTTGGACCAAAGAAGAGGCCGAGTACCACGGACGGTACTTCGACTTCCCTCTGGTCAAGTCCTACCCCAAGCCGGCCCAGAAACCGCACCCGCCGATCATCCTAGGCGGCATGGCCAAGAACGTGCTTCGCCGGATAGTGGCGCACGCAGACGGCTGGATGCCCAACCGAATCACCCCCGCAGAAGTCGAAGAGAGCCGCAAGAAGCTGGACGCCATGGCCGAAGAGGCTGGCCGCGACCCCAAGTCCATCACGATCTCTGTCTACGGCCAACTACCAGACCACGATGTTGTCCATTCCCTGCTCAATGCGGGCGCCGACCGCGTGGTGGTTCGCCCCGAGCACGTGGAAACCGAGAAAGAGATGGGCGACCAACTGGAGCGCATGGCCGAAGCCGTACTCCGCTAGGCGGCGGCGGCGGCGCAACCGCGTTTAGAATTGCAGCCACTCTCGCTGCCCAGACATGCAGCTCATAGACCTACCCCCACCGGAGGAGTAATCCATGGACCGGACCACCGACATGCTGGCGTCCTACGCTTGTAGGCTCAGCTACGAAGACCTGGATCCCAAGACCGTCCACCAGGTTAAGCGCACGCTGGTAGACACCTTGGGCTGTGCTATGGGTGGATTCGTGTCCGAACCGGCCAAGATCGCCCGTAGGATAGCCTCGTCAGTTACCAGCGCTACACCATCGCGGGTGCTTGGAACCACCGAGTACACATCGCCCGATATGGCCGGCTTCGCAAATGGGGTGATGGTCCGGTATCTGGACTGCAACGACTCGTATTTCTCCCCCGGCGGAGGCCATCCCAGCGACATGATCCCAGCCGTGCTGGCCATGGCCGACCCCATGATTGCTGACGGCCGCACCGTAATCACAGCCATTGCCCTGGCCTACGAGGTCTTCTGCCGCATCTCCGACGAGGTGGTGGCTGGCGACCTGGGCTGGGACCAGGGCATCTTCAGCGTCATCGGCGCGGCCTGTGGCGCGGGCAAGGTATTGGGGTTGGACCATGAGCAGATGGCCCAAGCGATATCGTTGGCGGTCACACCGTCTCTACCATTGGCCGTAACCCGTAGCGGGGAACTTTCTATGTGGAAGGGCTGCGCCACGGCCGCCGCCACCCGTTCCGCCATATTTGCCGCCATGTTGGCCGCCGAGGGCATGAGCGGGCCGGATGAACCCTTCGATGGCAAACGCGGACTCTGGGAGCAGGCTGTGGGCAAGCCGGTGTCGATCCCAGATTTTCCCATCGGCGGCAGCAGGAGCGAGGACGATCCCTTCCGCATCACCCAGACCATCGTGAAGAGCTACCCATCCCAGATCCACACCCAGGCGCCGATTGGCCTGGCCCTTGAGTTGGGCAGAGAAGTGGCGCTGGCCGACATCAAATCGATCCACATCGACACCTATAAGTCTGCGGCCAGTAGCGCCTCTGACGAACCGGAGAAATGGGACCCGAAAACCAGAGAGACAGCCGACCACTCCATCCCCTTCCTCGTCGCTGCGGCGTTGCAAGAAGGCACGGTCGCTCCCGGCACCTTTACGCCCCAGGGCATCGCCGACGCCACCAAACGCGATACCATGGGCAAGATGACACTGACCGAAGACGCGGAGTTCACCGCCAAGTTTCCCGCCGAGTACAACTGCCGTATCACCGTCACCGACCGGTCGGGCGGAGTCCATACCGCCCACACCGCTTTCTCCAAAGGCCACAAGAACAATCCGCTGAATGATAAGGAACTGGAAGGCAAGTTCCGCAGTTTCGCGACTGGAGTGCTCTCCGACAGGCAGTGCGACCAGATGTTGGAGACGATCTGGACCGTGGACGAAGCCACCGATATGGACGACCTATTTGACGGGCTGGTGGTGTAACCTAGTGGACCAGGATCGGTTCTCCCGGTTCTCCCGGTTCTCCCGGTTTGCAGGGAAGTCGAGACAACCCCAGATTCCCGTCAAGACCGTGATATACTCGGGACACGAAGTCGGTTATGTCGACTCGCTTTCACGCCTGAATGGCAATAAACACGTCCGTCTGGCTCGAAGGGCATCCGCGCCAACGGCCGGGATATAGATACGAATGAGCGCCTACGGCAATTCAAATTTCCGCACACTTTTTACCGAGATAATCCAGCAGCCTGAAGAGGACATCCAACTTGACCGGGCCGCCTTATATCTGGCGGGGGAAGAGTATCCAGGGATAGATGTCTCATCCCACCTGGCAGAGTTGGACTCATTTGCCTCTCAGATCTCTCTTCGGGTGAGTTACGACGCTGCTCCCGCAGAATTGGCCCGTTCCATCGCTGGGTATCTCTTCGACGAAGTCGGTTTCCGGGGTAATTACGGCGAGTATTATGACCCCGACAATAGCTTCCTCAATCGGGTCTTGGAAACGCGGACGGGCATACCGATCACTCTGTCGCTGATCTTCCTGGAAGTCAGCCGCCGCTTGGGCCTAAGATGCTCGGGTGTGGGACTGCCCGGCCACTTCATCGTCGGCTTGGACGACTCGGGCGAATACTTGGACCCCTTCAACGCCGGCGCCACCCTTTCCACCGGCGATTGTCGAAACCTGGTTCACAAGATGTCGAGCGGTAACCTGGAATGGACCGATGCTTTTCTGGCCCCTTACAGCAAGCACGATCTCCTCTTCCGGATGCTGAACAACCTAAAGAGCGTCCACATGCAGAACCAGCAGTGGCCCAAGGCTGTCGGCGTTATCCAACGGATGTCGTTCATCAGCCCCGCCCTGCCCTCGCTCTACCAGGAGCAGGCATGGTGTCAGGCCCAACTGCATCAGTACCGCCAGGCCATCGAGTCCCTGGAGGTCTACTCGGACAAGGTGGATAGTCCGGAGGCCGTGAAACGGGCCAAAGAGCAGATAAATGGCCTTTGGGCTACTCTCAGCCGATTGAACTGACCGCTCCCAGGCTGAATCCAGCCGAGTGATTCTTCCGTATATAATTATGGACATGAGATTCTTGTCCAATCATCGTCTTAAAGCCGGTGAGCCCGATACCGGGAGAGATCCGTGGTCGACTACGAGTCGTTAGACGACCACCACCTGATCCAGCGGGTCTCGCAGGTTGACAAGGACGCCCTTGAGGCCTTGTACGACAGATACCGGACACCCGTGTATTCCCTTGCGATGTTCATGCTGAAACAACCCGCCCTAGCCGAAGAGGCCACCCAGGACATTTTTTTGAACATCTGGCTGAAAGCCGCCAGTTTTAACGCGGAGCGCGGTCAGCCAAAGGGCTGGATCATGAGCGTGGCCCACCACAAGATCGTCGACATTATCCGGTCACGGCGACGGACCATCGTCAACACGGATCCAGCCGACTACGAGACGCTGGACCTGCTACCGGCCAAGGGCGATTCGACCGAGGTCCAAGTGGAACAGACCCTGGAGCGGGAGCGCATCATGCGGGCCCTGGGCACAATTCCGGAATCTCAACGCGAGGTCATCATGCTGACCTACTTTGGTGGGTTTTCCCAGTCTGAGATGGCCGAGAAATTAGACCAACCCCTAGGCACCGTCAAGACCCGGGTGCGCCTGGCGATGCAGAAACTTCGCCTGGTATTGGAAAACGATGGCTACGAATAACCCGACTAACGGCCCTGGAAACCGCTATAGCGGTTCTGTCCATCCGACAGACCTGCTGGAGGCGTTTGCCCTGAATGCCCTCGATCTGGCCGAGGAAGAACGGGTCCAGGACCATTTGGACAACTGCGACCTCTGCAGCTCGGAGGTGTCAAAATTCCAGGAGGCGGCCTCTTCTTTGGTCCAAGCCGTCGATCTCCATAATCCTCCCCCTGAACTTCGGGCGCGGCTGATGCAGGCCGTCTCACGGGTAGAACCAGCGCCGCCAACGGACCCCGCTCCTTATTTGGTCGCGCCCCTTGGGGATCGTCTATTCGACAGCAGATTGGTTCGCGTTTTAGTTCCCTTGGCCACTTCCGTCGCCATGGTCCTGGTGGTGTTGGCCGTGGCTATGAATGTACGTATCTCCAGCCAGTTTGACGACTTGCAATCGGAGAATTCCTCGCTCTTGGCGCTTCTCGACTCCAATATGGCCACCACTACCGCCCAGATGAACGCTGCGGCCGATGCAGAGTCCAATGTCATGGACCTGGTGCTCAGACTCCAGAAGGCGAGTTACGAGTTGGCCCAACCAGATAATATGTCCCTGGAACTGCGTTCGCCTTTTGAGGGCAGCCGCTCTCAGGGAGTTTTACTGGTGAACAGCGATGGTAATCGCGGGGTGATAATGGTCGCCGGCTTGGAGCCCCCCACACCATCCACTAGCTACCACATCTGGTTCATGCGCGGCCAAGACAAACTATGGGCGGGCCAGGTTGATGTCGACTCTGACGGTTGGGGCACCGTGTTATTACAGGTTTCCGAGCCGATCATGGGCTTCGAGAAAGTGGAACTGACCTCCGGATCTTCCCAGGTCCAGAGTGACATGGTGTTGCAAGGTAGTCTGGTGGCGATGAGCGCCCCACGCTTGGTCACCTACTCTGCCTGGCGGTAACCCGCCGCTGAATTTCCAAGCAATCTTCTGGCCGCAGTTCTTGGCCGCCTTTTCTGTCCGCTGGTATACTTCGTGCATCTTCCTCGGGGCAGTGTGATGTGTGTGTGTTTGACAAGAACTACTACCGGTAAATCCTATGACTTGTCCTGCGAGATCTGCGGCGGAACTATGATCGAGCGGAATTGCAAGATCAAATGTCCCAACTGTGGGTTCACCCGGGATTGCTCCGACCCCTGATGCCAGTCTCGATACTTGTCCTCTACGACCGCAAGAATTCGGCCATCGAAAACCTGGCCCGGGCTGCCGCAGAGGGGGTTGAAGCGTCTCGCGTGGCGGCTGTTGTCCTGAAACGGACCACTGAGGCCACACAAGCCGACCTTCTGGCTGCCGACGGCCTGCTTCTAGGGTGTCCCAACTGGAGCGGCATCACTGGTTCGCTGAAAACGTGGCTGGATGACCAGGGCGATCTCTGGGAAGACGGCTCGCTGGCCGGAAAACCCGCCGCCGCTTTCACATCCGGCTCTGGGCAGCACTCCGGCCTTGAGATGACACTGCTTCAGATGATTCACTGGATGCTGGCCTGTGGCATGGTCGTGGTCGGCCTCCCCTGGGGTGAGCGCATGCGCAACTCCGGGTCATATTACGGCGCAACGGCCGTGGGAGACGTTACCGAAGAAGACCTGGCCCAAGCTCGAACATTGGGCGCCCGCCTGGCCGCTGTTGCGGTCAAACTGGCTGAAGACACTAGCCCTCGATTGGGTGAGGCCACCAATCAGGGTAGTTACGAAGCTTAAGATGACGGAAGAACTGGGGTTGGACATCCACCGCCAACCGCATCGCCTCGATCATCGGTTCCCTGATGGAGAAATGGGCTTCTTCCGATGTCCGCATCTTGAACAGGTGGTAGCACTCCCGTAGGTTGAACTTGCTCACCACGCGCCGGTTGTGGGCGTGGGTTACCAAGTATTGCACCGCCAGGGGTGACACTTCCCGAACCTTCCAGTAGGCAGCTTCCGCCGTAGATACGGCAGCCCCAAACTCGGATTCCAGTCCAGCTTCGGACACTAGCGAAGGTATACGGTAGCCATGAGCCACCGTCAGCGGCTGGGGCAGGTATGACATCATCCGATGCCGCTTGAATTCCCGGTACGCGCCGTAGTCCAGCATAAACTCAAACTGGTAGTCCACCACTTCGAACTCGCGCGGCGGGGCGTCGTGGGGCCCGATACCGGCGACACATTCATCGATTATCGCCTGACGGGACTCTGAGCCCAGGTCTTTGACTCGCTCCAAAACCTGTTCATAGGCCAGATTGGAGTGGCGGTATAGTAGCGCCGACACTATTTTCTCCTCGCCCTTCCGGTCCCAGTGGACCAGCCGAACCTCAGGGGCGCCGGTCCCGGAATTCTCCGAATCTGAAGGCTCTTCGGATGGAAATCCAAACCTTTGGGCCAGATCAAGTTGCAGGCCAGAAGCGCGCTCAAGATAATCTACCTTGTCGGCATACTTGATCAGCGTCGGAGTGATCAACCGGCTCTGTTCCCTGACCGCGTCGCCCAAGTCTTGTTCCTCAGCAAGTCCCGACGAGAACAGCTTGGCGATGGCATGTTCCAATGTGCGGGCATTGGCGGTGACCCCCACGTTGGTCAACGTTGCCGCCGGCAGCACGGCCCTGCAATGGTCGGTGGCCACCCGGCGCAAGCGCATGTTGAAAGCGCCGTCCCGCTCCGATGCGATGCGGGGCGTGGTCTTGCGCAGGTGTTCTATGCAGCCTTCAATCAGCTTGAAATAGCTTTGGAACAGGGTTTGACAGGCGGCTTCATATTCTTTTTTTAGGGCTGGGTGCTGGGCCAGTTCGTCGGGGACGTGGTAGTAGTCTTCAGGCATGACCTGATAGCGGGAGGACTTCTCGGTGTAGGACGCCAGGCGATTGTCCTCCAGGGTGTCGCAGGCCAACCGGGAAACGTTTTCAACCGCAATGTGCACGATGGCATGTTCGGCAACAGAGGCGTGGCCATAGCCAAGCACCCAACGCTCGTGGAAGTCTGCCGCCTTCTCATGGCTCACCTTTTCTGCAATCTCGTCAAAGGCCTCGGGACGGCGCGAGGTCATGGCGAAGGCAACGGCGATCTGTTCCTCGCTCAGGTCATGGCCATCCATGGGATAGACACGCCTGGGATAAAGCTGTCCTTGACTTGCCTGGATGTCGTTCGTCGCGTCGGTCATCGAGCGGTCAAAGCTCCCTGGTAAATTATCGAAAAAGTTGCCCTAGCTATTTGCGTAGAAACGACCGGTGGCCGTCAAGGAGACACTATCCCAGTTTTATGTCAATCATGCCAGCGAGCCCGATAACAAACAAAGCCTTAAAAACATCAACGTAGCACCGCCAAGTCCGCTCGTCCTGAGCCTGTCGAAGGAGCCGGAGCCCTCGCTGAAGCATGTCTCGGGTTGAGCAGGGGTTCGACATCCTTCCGCGGAAGGACACCATGAGCGTAAGAATCGAGGCATCGACTACCTTGGCTTCTGCTTTCGCTGGCAAGAAGAACGGCGGACTGGGCTAAAACCCCTTAAACCAACGCCCCGAACCCGTCTGGAATCTGAACTTCCACCAATTGAGTCTTGCCCGACGCAACTGCGCTCTCCAAAGCCTTGCCGAGTTGATCGACGGTGGATACCTTGGTGCCTTCGAATCCGTAGGACTCGAATATCTTGACGAAGTCTGGGTTCACCAACTCCGTGGCGAACTGGCGCCCTTCCCCGAACTTGTCCTTCTGGAAGCCCTTCAACACTCCCCAAGCGCTGTCGTTGAACATCAGCACTACCGGGTGGATGCCATACTGGGCGCAGGTGGCAAGTTCTTGGAAATTGTACTGGAAGCCACCGTCGCCGGTGACGCAGACCACCGGGTTGTTCGGCTTGCCCGCCTTTGCGCCGACGGCTGCTGGGAAGGCAAAGCCCAGACCCATCCAACCGTGGGGGTGCATGTACGTCCGTGGCTCGTAAACCTCCAAGCACCGGCTGGCCCGGCTGGCGGCCACCGTCGGGTCGAGAGAGAATATGGTGTTCCGAGGCAGAACCGACCGAACGGTCTCAAAGACCTTCAGTTCATTGCCCCAGGTTTCCTGCAACGTCTGGTGGATCTGGCCTTTCATGGACGCGACCTCGTCTTTGAACGAGTCGCCTTTGTAGACGTCCTTGTCGCCGATCGCGCTCAACCATTGCTGCACTACGGCCTGAGAGTTGGCCACGATGGGCACGGTGGCCTCATAGTTCTTGCCGATGGCCTCACCGTCCAGCAGCACATGGACCATGTCTTTTGGAAGCTGTAACTGAATGCCGGTGGTAGAACGCTGGGGCAGGATCGACCCCAGTACAACCACCAAGTCGCAGGTGCCCAGCCATTCCTGAACCGGGTTCTCGCCCCAGATGCGCTTCCCCAAGGTCTGGCCCAGCGACAGGGGATGGTCCTCTGGGAACGCGCCTTTTGCTCCATCGCCGGTGACCACCGCAGCGCCCAGCTTCTCCGCGAGTTCGATGATCTGCTGGGTGCCGCCCTGAATCTGTACTTCCTCGCCAACAAAGATGGCCGGCCTCTTGGCCTTGAGCAGCATCTGCAGCGCCTGCTCCACTCTGTTGGGGTCGCCCTTGGGAATGTCCGGCTTCCTGGCGGTCAACATCTCGACGTCCGCCTCGGCGCCCAGGAGATTGGTCGGTATCTCAAGTTCGATGGGCCTCGGCCGGCGGGTCTGGAACCGGTCAAAGGCCTCAGTTATGTTATCTGGGATGGACTCGATCTGGTTGATCATGGCGTTCCAGTCGGTCACCGCCTCGAACATCCGCAACTGGTCTTTGGTCTCATGGGTCGAAAGTTTACCGCTGCCGATGAACTCTTGCTCCACGTTGGTGGTGATCTCCAATATGGGAGAACCCGAGAAATATGCCTCGCCCAGCGCGCCAACCGAGTCGGCCGCGCCGGGACCGGTGCTGGTGATTAGCACGCCGGGTTTTCCGGTGGCCCTGGCGTAACCGTCGGCCATGAATCCGCATCCTAGCTCGAGGCGGCCTCCGACAAATTTAATGCTGTCTTGAGCCGCGAACAGGGAATCGAATAGGTCGAGGTTGTGGATGGAGATGATCCCAAAGACCGTATCCACACCCTGGGCCTTGAGCGACTCGATCACGGTCTGTCCGCCGGTTAGCTTAGGCACTTATGCTCTCCTTTCGTTTAGCTATCAGCGCTCAGCGATCAGCTTAGTGAGACGGGCCGAAGGCCCGGTCCGAAATCCTGAATGCTGATAGCTGTAAGCTGACGGCTCTTAGATTACTAGGCTTACCGGGTTCTCCAACAGTTTCTTGATCTCAACCGCGAATTGGGCGGCTTCCGATCCGTCGGCCACGCGGTGGTCGGTGGACAGGGTGGCTTTCATTATCTGTGCCACGGCCAGTTCACCGTCCCGGACCACTGCTTGTTCTTTAACGGTGCCCACCGCCAGCACTGCCGCGTGGGGCGGGAAGATTATGGCGGTGAAGCTGTCGACATCGAACATGCCCAGGTTGCTCACGCTGAAGGTGGTGCCGCTGTACTCTTCGTTGCGGAGGGTGCCGCTGGTGGCTCTGGCCACCAGATCACGGCTGGCAGCGGCGATCTCGACCAGGCTCTTGGATTCGCAGGCATTTATGCCGGGCACGATCAGTCCTGACTCCAAGGCGATTGCGATGCCCACGTTGATCGACGCGTTCATCTGGAGGTGGTCGTCTCGGAAGAAAGAATTGAACTTGGGATGGCGGCTGATGGCGATGGCCGCCGCTTTAACGATCAGATCGTTCACGCTAACCCGTTTCTCGCCCTCCAACTCGTCGTTGATGTCCCGACGGAACGACATGGCCTTGGTCATGTCTACTTCAACGGTGACGTAGAAGTGGGGCGCCTCTCGTTTGCTGTCCACCGTGACTCGCGCGATGGCCTGGCGCATCCGCGAGAGTTCGACGTTCTCGGAGGTCATAGCAGCCGGGGTCGCGGTTCCGTTTGGGACCGCTGCTGCGGGGGCTGGCGCTACGGGGGCCGGCGATAAAGCAGCGTGTTTCGGAATATCCGATTCAACGATACGGCCACCAGGCCCAGTGCCACTGAGAGTGGCCAGGTCTATTCCGCGCTCTCTGGCCAATCGGCGGGCCAAAGGCGAGGCACGCACTTCTCCTGCGTCAGCTGCGGGGGTGACGCCTTCGGGCGAAGCGGCCCGTTCCGGTACGTCAGCTTCTGTGATGCGGCCACCCGGACCGGTGCCGGTGATGGACGACAGGTCTATCCCGCGCTCTCGGGCCAAACGTCGGGCAAGAGGCGACGCCCGAACTTCGCCGGAATCGCCGGCAGGAACGGCAGCGGCGGCCGGGGCTGGAGCATCTGCGGCAGTCGGGGCAGATGTCTCGGCCAGAGCAGCCTGCCGGAGTAGATCGTCAGGGACTGCTTCGCCGGGGCTCGTTAAGACGGCGATGAGTCCACCAACCGGGATGGAGACCCCTTCGGCGGCCACGATCTTCCCCATCACGCCGCCGGTAAAGGCTTCATATTCAACGACTGCTTTGTCGGTCTCGATCTCGGCGATGACCTCTCCGCGGGCCACTTCTTCGCCTTCCTTCTTGAACCAGCGGACTACCTTGCCTTCATGCATGTCATAGCCCATCTGGGGCATAACGATCGATGTGGCCAAATCCGCCTCCTGCTGAGAACCGGTGCTGAACAAGACCGGTTAACGAACGAATGGTTATCCGCGTAAACGCGCCCTGAGACCCACCCGATAGCGTGGGGCGCGCATCCCTGCATAGATATTAATGCACGCCTCTTAGCAGGGCAACCACCGAAACGACCGATGGGCAAACCCGCCGTTACAAAAAAACGGGAGTCATCCCGGAGTTTCCTGGCAGATGGGGAAGGCCGGGGGATAGGCGGTCCAGAGGGAACTCAAAGC
>JAQBXL010000164.1 GCA_027624135.1 Chloroflexota bacterium | reverse complement strand
CCCTATGTCACCACGAGCTTACTCCTTCGAATACCTGCCTGGAAGGGGTTTATGGGACAGGCTCTTAAATCACTCGGATAACTTTTTGTACCCTTTCATCAGTGAAATTCTGTCGCCGACGGCCAAGATCAGCGCCGGACCAAATTAGTCCCCCGATTCTCGGCTGAACCGCCAATAGCACCGGCCAGGTCGATCTGAAAACAACCGGCACTCTTCTCAATGCACGGGTTTCAATCAACAAGGCATCTGAACATCGCAGAAGCAGGCTAATGGGGAGAGGGCAAAACAGGTGAGCAATGAGCTATTGGGGCGAAGCGGCAGGAGCTTGTTGCGCTTATAGGTTATGTCATGTAAGCTGCAGCCGGTTTTGGCCCATGCGAAGCTTCGCTAGCGGGACCGGCCGTTGCCCGCGGGTGTCACCACTGTCAGCGGGCCTTCTATCGAGATGAGCAATTCCTCGATCTCCAGTAACAGGTGCTCCAGGTTCCACTTCTTGGCAGCCGAGACTAATATTCCTGACGGCGCTTCCTGAGTGGGTCGACCGTTAGGGGCGTCCGGGTCATCTGGTTTGCCTCCGGTATTGTCGGCCAGAAGGTCCATCTTGTTCATAACCAGCAGCCGAGGCTTGTCCAGCAGTCCCAGTTCCTTCAGCGTGTTTTCGACAACTCGCGTCTGCTCCCGAGCCTTGGGATGGGTGACGTCAACGACATGGATCAGGATGTCCGACTCGGCCAGCTCTTCCAATGTGGCCCTGAAGGCCGCCACCACTTTGGGAGATAATTTCTGGATGAACCCCACCGTATCACTCAAGAGAAGCGGCGCTCCGGAGGGTAGTCTGATGCGCCGGGTCACCGGATCGAGAGTCGAGAAAAGTTGGTCGGCGGCGGTCACATTGGCATCGCTCATCGCGTTGAATAACGTGCTCTTGCCGGCGTTGGTATAGCCCACCAGGGTAGCCATGGGGATGCTGGATTTCTTGCGGCGGTCCATGTGGATCATCCGCCGCTGGCGCACGCCAGCTAGGTCTGCCTTGATCTTCTGTAGACGGTTTCGGACCAACCGGCGGTCGGTCTCGATCTGTGATTCGCCTGGGCCCCTGGTGCCGATGCCGCCGCCGAGCCTCTCCAAATGAGACCACTGGCCGGCGAGCCGTGGCAGAAGGTATTCGTGTTGGGCCAACTCCACCTGTAATTTGCCTTCGTGGGTCGAAGCATGTTGCCCGAATACATCCAGTATCAGCGCGGTGCGGTCGATCACCTTGCAACCCAGTTCATTCTCCAGGTTTCGCTGCTGGGTTGGGGTTAGTTCGTCGTCAAAGATGACTGTGTCGGCTGCCAATTCGGCGACCAACTCACGAATCTCCTCGACCTTACCGGCGCCAACGTAGGTAGGGCCCAGACGGTTCGCCCGCTGGGTGACCATTCCCACAACCACCGCTCCGGCTGTGTTGGCGAGGTACTCCAACTCAGCGAGCGACTCTTCCAACGTCCATGGGTGGTCGCGGCGGTTCAATTCCAAGGCGACAATAACCGCTTTTTCGGGTTCGGGCTCTACCGGTATCGAACGTCTAGGTATGGGCTCAACCTTCCTTATTAGTAAGCGACACTAACCAACTGTCTGCTAAAGGTTACTAAGTTTCAGTGCCCAGTCTTGGCCGGACATTAAAGCTAGCTCAGGCTCCTTTGGGTGGCGGAATCTTCCAGGATTCCAACCGCTGGCAGCCCTTTTCGATCTGTTCGTCGGGAGTGGTCAGGGACAGGCGAATGTAACCTTCTCCATATCTACCATAACTGGAACCCGGCGTTACCACAACGTCCAGATCCTCCAAAAGGAGCTGAGCCATCTCTGCCGAGGTGTAACCCTCGGGTATTTTTGCCCAGATGTACAGGCTGGCCTGGGGAACGGCGACGCTCATGCCCATCGCCTTGACGGCTTGGACTACCCGGTTCCGGCGGCGGGTGTAGGCAGCCAGATTGTCTGCCACGCAATCTTGAGGGCCGGTTAGGGCCTCCATGGCCATCTCTTGGACGGCTTGGGGTACGCCGGAGTCCAGGTTGGCTTTGATCTGGAACAGGGCCTTAATCATGTCGGCGTTGCCCACGGCCATGCCGATGCGCCAGCCAGTCATGTTGTAGGTCTTGGACAGGGAGTGGAATTCCAGTCCGATGTCCTTGGAACCGGCCACCTGGAGGTAGCTGATCGGTGTGTAACCGTCGTACCCAATCTCGCTATACGCCGCGTCGTGCATCAGGGCGATGTCGTTCTCTCTACAGAACGCAATTGCGGAGATGTAATCCTCTTCACTGGCGACGGCGGAGGTCGGATTGTTCGGATAGTTCAACCACATTAGCTTGGCGCTGCGGGCCACGTCGGTGGGTATGGCGTCCAACTCGGGTAGCCAACCGTTCTTCTCGTACAACGGCATGATGTGACTCTCAGCGCCCGCGAACATGGTCCCCACTCCGTAGACCGGATAAGCTGGGTCCGGGATCAGGGCGATGTCGCCGGGGTCCAAGAAACAGAAAGCGGCGTGGCCGATGCCCTCTTTGGCGCCGATGAGCGGCAGGACCTCGGTATCTGGGTTCAGCTTGACGTTGAAGCGAGTGTCGTACCACTGGGCGAAAGCCCGGCGCATCTCGGGCAGGCCGTCGGTCTCGGGATAGCGGTGGTTGGGCGGGTGCTGGGATGCGGTCAGCAGCCGGTCGATGATTGGTTGAGGCGTAGGTCTGTCGGGGTCCCCAATGCCGAATGTGACCACGTCGGCCCCCGCCGCGCGCTTCTCAGCGATGATCCGCGAGATCTCAACGAAAGGATAGGGCGACAACTTTCCCAAACGATCTGAAAATTTCATGTCCATTCTCCGCTGAAAACTTCCTCTGCCGGTCCCTCCAAGAAGACCTCTCCCTCGCCGTCCCAGTCGACCTTGAGAGTGCCCCCTGGAAGCGTTATGTCAACAGTTCCTTTGCTGTGCCCGCAAAGTATGGACGCCACGGCGATGCCGCAGGCTCCGGTACCGCAGGCCAAAGTCTCCCCTGATCCTCTCTCCCAGACCCGGGCCGTTAGATGGGTGGGACTATCAATATTGACGATCTCAAAGTTGACCCGCTTGGGAAATATAGAGTGGTTCTCTACTTTCGGCCCAACCGTGTGCAACGGGAAGTCAGCGACGGGCGTGTCGATAAAGGTGACTGCATGGGGGTTGCCCATGGAGACCATGTTTAGCGGCAGGTCGTGACCGTCGATCTCGAAGGGATAGTTCAGAACCGGGCCCGGGCCGTATTCCCCGGCAGATTTCAGCTTCACCGGGACATCATCAGGGGTCAAGATAGGCGCCCCCATTGAGACTCTGGCGCCGGTGACTTGGCCGTTTTCGTACATGGGCACGATATGGCGTATCCCAGCCAATGTTTCCACACTGATCGACTCACCAGATGACGAAACGATGCCACGGTCTAGGGCGTACTTGGTGAAGCAGCGGATGCCGTTGCCACACATCTCAGCCTCGGACCCATCTGCATTGAACATGCTCATCTTGAGGTCAGCGACATCCGAATCTTTGATCAGGATCAGACCGTCGCCGCCCACGCCAAAATGGCGGTCGCTCATCCGGCGGGAGAGCTCCGGCCAGTCACGCATCTCGGAACGGGCATCAACGTAAACATAGTCGTTGCCAGCGCCGTGCATCTTGGTGAATTTCATGGCTGGACTCCTAGTGGAACGGGACGCTCATTGTACCACTTTAGAGTATCACTGGCCTGGCCCAGACAGGTAAGCGGAGACCAGCACCGCAGCTTGCTCGGCCACGTCTGGGTCCGAGGCGTCCAGCCATTTTATCCGGGAGTCGGACAGCTTGAACCAGGTGTACTGACGCCGGGCCAGCCGGTGGGTTTGGGTCTTCGTGCGGGTGATGGCTTCTTCCAGCGACAACTCTCCATTTATATGAAGGCCCAACTCCCGGTAACCGGGGCTATCCAGCGCTCCCTGTCCCATGGGGCAGCCAGCCTCGGCCAGGCGCTCAACTTCGGCCAGGAATCCTTGCTGAATCATTATGTCAACACGTTCGTCTATTCGACGGTAGAGAGCTTTCCGGTCCATGGTCAGGCCGATGACGAGGCGATCGCCTGTCTGAGGGGAGGGTTTAGCCAGTTCGGAGGGTTTCATTTTCGTGGCCTGATATATCTCCAGAGCGCGCACCACCCGCCGCACGTTCCTGGGGTCAAGGGCCTCGGCCCGCGCCGGGTCGACCTGCCGCAGTCGGTCGTGCAGCACCTGAGCGCCCTCTTCCGCTGCCACTTTCTCCAGAGAAGCCCGGAGTTCCGGGTCAGGAGCCACCGCGGGTACTGTTTGCCCTTCAAGCATGGCCCAAACGTACTGGCCAGATCCCCCGGACAGGATTGGTAGTTTACCCCTTGCGGCAATATCCACTGCGGCTTCCTGGGCCAGAGGAAGAAACGCTCCGAGGCCAAAACGCTCAGGAGGGTCAAACAGATCAAGCAGGTGATGGGGAGCTTTGGATATCTCTTGGGGAGTGGGCTTGGCGGTGCCGATATCCATGCCTCGATAGGCTTGGCGGCTGTCGGCGTTTATCACCTCGCCGCTGAATCGTTGGCAAAGGTCAACAGCCAGGCGTGTCTTGCCCACGGCGGTGGGGCCAACGACGGCGATCAGGGGTTCAGGAGAGGTTTCCAAGATAAAAGCGGGGGCGCTGGAACCCTAATCATTACACTTTGGAGAGGTCGCGCTCCCAGGTATTGGTGTCGAATTCTTCGCGAAATGCGTAATAGTCTGTTCCCTTGACTTCCGCTTTGTCGAAGGCGCCAATCTCAGCTAAGACATCGAGAGAATGATTCAGCTTGTCCAACTTTCCAGTTAATGCGTCTGTCCCCAGGATGGCTTCTGCAAGTTCACCCGATGAGTAGGCCAGGTCAGGGTGTTCGCCAAGCAACTGATATGCCTGACGCATCCAATCTTCGGCCTCGGAATCGATTCCTAATTCCAACTGGTGCCTAGGTAGAGGCATTCTGATTACTCCGTTCGAAATCCCAGCCTTCGTTGAACTACAGTATACCATCGTTGGTTTTCCGTCTCCCACATCCGGACCCTATCGCGCCGGACAAGTATCTGTAATGCCCGTTCCACCTCAGCTACGATTACGTCGCGTCAATCTACCTCCATAAGCCGGGATTCCCCAGATCAAACCGACTTTCCTAGATATAGCCCCCTCTGGGATGGCGCCAACTATA
>JAQBXL010000163.1 GCA_027624135.1 Chloroflexota bacterium | reverse complement strand
TATCTGCGACATCTCCCTCCTGGAGTGGCTCTCCGCCGCCGTGTCGGACTTCTCCGGGGCCAAGATGGTATTTACCAATCTCGGACTGGATCTCGGACAGGGTGGGGTCGGTTTCCAATCCTAGTGGCGTGAATGCCTGGACCGTGCCGGAGGTTGGGCCTAGATGATCACTACAAAAACAAGACCAGGAACCGGAGACCGGGCTGGCGTAGAAGGCTTGATCGCAGTCGCAGGTAACACCGCCTTGATGGAGGAACGGACAGGAGCCACCAAAACGTCCGTCGGAGCGATCTCTGAGGTTCAGACCGCTGAAGAAATCGCCCAGCCGGTCTTGCAACGCCTGAGGCAATGGGTAGGGCCAGTGGGGATCGAAGGTTCCTGTTTGTCCCGGTCGGCTTCTCGGACCACGGCGCTCATCACCAATTTCCTGGGGCAGCAGCCGGTCCAATTCATCCAAGGTGTAGCGAAGGTCCGGGTGAAACTCCAGCAGGTGGGCACGCTGCCCGCCCGGATGGTTCAGGTTAATGAATCCGGGCAGCCTGAGAATCCTTCCCCGGTTCCAGACGTTGTCGCCACCTACGGCCGCCCCCAGCCGTTGGTTCAGCCGTTCCAATCGATTCAGGTCAGCGGTGGGCTCTTTCAGCA
Source organism: Chloroflexota bacterium (assembly GCA_027624135.1). Classification (GTDB taxonomy): domain Bacteria; phylum Chloroflexota; class Dehalococcoidia; order Lucifugimonadales; family UBA3495; genus UBA9611. The sequence continues at coordinate 4,637 of JAQBXL010000163.1, read as the reverse complement.
GGTAGCCCGCCTGGACCTTTCCTACGCTGGTTTCGACCATCCAGGAGAAGGGAGGCAGGTCTGGTGCCGGACGGGTTATCTCATCCAGCCACAAGGTAGTTGCCAGGTCGACGGCGTCGCCGCGGTCGGTGGCCGACTCAGCATTACGGGGCTCGTAGCGGGGTGCAACACCGTAGTAGATGTTCTCTATCCCGTCTAAATGTTCGGGGAGCGCAGCCTCATAGCCTTGCTCGCGCAGGTCGGCCAGGCTGTAGAATTCCTTTTTCCCTCCGCCTCGACCCTTCATGAGGGTGCGAATCTCCAGGTACTCCGTGTCGGGCACGCCATCCAACAGAGTATCCAGGAACTTGATCGCCTCCGGGTAGGAGGTTTCTCGGTATTTGGTTTGTGTCTTGGCTGATGCTGACAAGGTGGTCACCTTCCTTTTTCAAGGAAGGCGACACCCGAAGTGTCAGGTTGCTAGGCAGCCCAAGCTACTGTGTAGGCACCCCAGGAGCGGGGCACACGATGGGGGATGATAACCGGTGATGTTTGGAGTTGAGGGATATAGAGCCTCCCCTAGCCAACCCACCATTCGAGAGATGCCGACGGGCGAAAGGCCTAGAGAACGATTGGTGGAGTACGGCTCCAAGAACCTGAGCAACACCGAACTGGTCGCCATCCTGCTGCGGACTGGCTCGGCTGGCGAGAACGTTATCTCGCTGTCGTCTCGCATATTGACCCGGTTCGGAGGGCTGGCGGGGCTGGGCAAAGCAGCCTTTGCCGAGTTATGCGGCGAGAAGGGTCTAAGCGAGGCGAAAGCCTGCCAGTTGCTGGCAGCATTGGAATTGGGCCGCCGTTTTATATCATTGTCGCCCGAGGAGCGCATAATCATCAGCAGCCCCCAGGATGCCGCCAACTTGGTCACGGGAGAGATGGGCACTTTGGACCAAGAACATCTGCGCGTTATACTGCTGAACACACGCAACGAAGTGCTCAGCACCCACGAGATCTACGTGGGGAATGTGAACAGTTCAGTGGTGCGTCCGGCAGAGATATTCAGGCCGGCGGTCAGGAACAACGCCCCATCGTTGATCGTGGTCCACAATCATCCTTCGGGAAACCCTGCCCCCAGCGAAGACGACATCGCCATCACCAAAGACCTGGTGGCGTCGGGAAAGCTGTTGGGTATCGAGGTCTTGGACCACCTGGTCATCGGCAGCGGCCACCGTTACGTGAGCATGAACGAGAACAACCAAGGGTTCGCCTAGCGGGCAATGCCCAGGTGGCCACACGCAGCAGCAGAGGAGAGTGAACGATGTCCTATTTTATCGACGCGTCCGACCGGAAACCGATGGAGTTGGTCCCCGGAGCACGAACCCGCACCTTCTGGGGAGAGCAGATGCTGCTTTCGCTGGTGGAAGTTGACGCCAACTCAGAAGTGCCCCTTCACTCTCATCCCCACGAGCAGGGCGGAATCATCGTCGAGGGCGAGCTGGAGATGGGGATCGGAGGCGAGGTCAAGCTCCTCAAGGTCGGCTACATGTACATCATCCCAGGCGACGTGGAGCACTACGCCAAGGCTTATGCGGCCAAGGCGGTGGCCCTGGACATCTTCAGCCCAGTGCGGGAAGAGTTCCAGTACTAGCAAGTGAGCCTATCGCACGGCGCCATCAAGGGAAGATGTGCGGTCGGCTCCGATGTTTGAGACTGGCTGATATGCGTAGGGGCGGGTTCAAAACCCGCCCCTACATCTGACAACGCGACTGACTCGATGGGCCGCTGGTTCTTAGGCGGATGTTTCGCCTTCCGGGTTAGCGAAGGCTTTTAGCGAACTTCTGGCGGACCTTGGCCACCTTAGGGCTGATGACGATCTGGCAGTACATGCTGCCGGGGTTGTTCTCGTAGAATTGCTTGTGCTCGGGCTCAGCCGGAAAGAACTTTTCGAACTTGGCGATCTCCGTCACCACCGGGCCAGGCATATCTCCCGAAGCGTTCAACTCCTTGATGTACTCTGCCGCCTGTTCTTTCTGAGCATCGCTGGTATAGAGGACGACCGAGCGGTAGCGTGTCCCTTTGTCCGCCCCTTGGTAGTTGAGAGTGGTGGGGTCGTGGGTAGCGAAGAACACCTCAAGCAGCTGGGTGAAGGTGATCTGGCTCGGGTCGAACTCGAGTTGAACCACTTCGGCGTGCCCGGTTGTTTCGTCGCACACCTGGTAGTAATTGGGGTTCTCGACGTGGCCGCCCGAATATCCGGACGCGACCGACATTACCCCCTTAATCTCAGTGAACACCGCTTCGGTGCACCAAAAGCATCCGCCGCCAAATACTGCAACTTCGTTATTTGCTGCCATATTATCTTTCACCATCAGTAATTTTCGTTTAGCTGAACCCCCGGTGGGGTTCCTAGCCGACACAATCCGCTAGGCGGTCGACTTGATCTATGTCAGGAACCTGGGGCAAGAAGATCATCTCATCGGCCCCGACTTCTGAAATGGCCTGGATGATGCTGCGCACTTGCTCCGGGGTGGTCAGGACTCCCTTGGCTGCGCTCTCAGCACCCTCTGCGCCCAGGAATTGGTTGTAATGACGGGCTTGGGCCGCCCCCCGGTCGGCAGCGTCGGTACCCAAGGCGAAACCGCAGGTAGCCACCAACCTAGGGCGGTCGGATCTGCCTGCTGCTTTCCAGGCATCTTCGACGGACTGATAGAGGGACCGGGCGGCCTCAGGGTTGCCTCCTCCGCCTAGAAACCCATCGGCCCACCGTCCCGCCCTGCCGATGGCGGCTGGCGCGAACGCCCCGATGAGAATCTCTGGACCTCCCTGCTGGACTGGTTCCGGACCCGGCGCAGGCAATCCCTCCACCGATCCTGCACCCGACCAAACCCGCTTCATCAAAGCAAGCTGCTCCCCGAAGTGCTTGCCCCGGCGGTGAAAATTGCCACCCGCCGCCTGGTAATCGTCTTCGCGGCGGCCCACGCCCAAGCCCAGGGTTAGCCGTCCGCCGGATAAGGCGTCCAGCGTGGCGGCCTGTTTGGCCAGAAGCACGGCGTCTCGGACCGGCGCAATGAGGACGCTGGTCATCAGCCGTACTCTCGTGGTCACGGCAGCGGCGGCGGAAAGCATCACAAGGGGCTCGTAGTTGCCATAGACCAATCGGTCAATGGTCCCCAGGCTCGAAAACGGCCCGGCATCCGCGCGCTTGGCCCATTCCAGGATTAAGTCTCCTTTGACGCCTGGAACGTTGCCCGGCAGGCCGATCCCAATCTTCATATCAGTCCTTTTTGCGTAGGGTTACCGGAAAGGGGATTAGACGAAGTCCAGGTGCTCGTAGCTTCCGCCGATGACTGGCTTGGCATCCAAACCTAGCCATCTCTCGACGATGGTCGAATAAACGCTTCTGAAGTCAACCTGGAATCGGAGGTCGCCGTCCAATTGGTGCTCTTCTTTGAGGGAAGGGTATTGGCCAAGCATCCCGCCGTTCACTGGCCGGCCGATGAGATAACAAGCCCCGCCGGAGCCGTGGTCGGAGCCGGATCCGTTGTCTTTGACGCGGCGTCCGAATTCGGTGAAGACCAGCATCAGCACATTGTCACCGGCGTCGTGCTCTTCGAGGTCGGCAAAAAAATCGCCGATGCCAGCGGAAAGGGCGCTCAGGAGCGGTGTCTGCACCGGCACCTGGTTGGCGTGGGTGTCGTAGCCACCCTGAGAGGTGTAAAACACCCTCGTTCCCAAGTCCTTGATCAGCACTTGTGCGATCCCACGGAGGCTCCGAGCGATGGGTGTGGTGGCGTACTCAACAGTGGAGGTGTAGCCGTCGGTGGCCGTCTTCAGAATGTCGGCCCCTTTCAGTGCGTCCCGCCCGGTCTGACCCAGATAGTCCATCGCTGCGCCGGTGCCGATGGCGGGGGAATACATGCGTGCGAACAGGTCAAGCGCCCGGGCACGCTGCTCCTGATCTTGTATCCCGGTCAACACGCCGTAGTTCTCAAGCGCGGCGACCGAGGCTACAGGAACTCCGGTTAGGGCCATGGCTCTGGGCAGGCCCCGGCCAAAGTTAACGCCGGTCAGCACGTTCTCCCCATGGGGGTCGATGTCGCGGATTACTCGGCCCAGCCAGCCTTCGGTGGCGATCTTTTCCGGTTCGCAGGTGTGCCAGATGTCCATGGCCCGGAAGTGGGAGCGGTTGGGGTTGGGATATCCCACCCCATTTATGACGGCCACTTCGCCCTGGTCATAAAGGTCTTTGACCGCGCCTAGGGCAGGATTGAATCCGAACCGGTTATCGATGGGCAAAACGTCTTCGGCAGGGATGCCGACCGTGGGTCGGTTGTCGTAATACAACGGGTCGGCATAAGGGACGACCATATTCATGTAGTCGCTGCCGCCGGTCAGTTGGACTACCACTAAGACGGGGTCTTTCTTGGTGGATGTCATGGATCGGCTCCTGGTGGCCCCGTGGATTCTTGGCCGGTTCAGGCTTCGGAATGGGAGACTGAATTACGGCTCACTGTAGCAGTGCTGCAAATGAGCGTCAACGGGACTGCTTCCTGCGGTTTCCTCCACGGACAACCGGCGAGGCTCGGTGTCAACCCAGATCCACCGCCTAAATTAGGCTAGATAAGGAAAGACCTCGTTGGCACCCTTCAGCAGAAGGG
>JAQBXL010000162.1 GCA_027624135.1 Chloroflexota bacterium | reverse complement strand
CGTCAAACACAACTGCTCCGCCACGGAATGACCCACTCGACCGCAAGGTCTACGGGACAGGCTCTATAGGCGTCGTTTATAAAAACCGCAATGGTGAGGGGAAATTAGTCGAATTCGAAGGAAGTTTCCAAAATTCAACAGCCGTAGAACTGAGTCAAAGCGCCCCTCAACCCTATCCGGGGCAATCTGTCTCTTAATCACCTTTGCCCACAGGCGGAACCAGTAGACGGGGCCGTTCCGGCTTATCATCTGCTTTGTATTTCCTAGGCCCGAGCAAGACGGCGTCACACTCGCCGCTCACGGGAACAGACGATGCACTGGCAAATAGCGTCGCTCGGGATGGTGTTAAAATTCCTAGATATCGGAACCTAGCCTCAGATGGCGTGCTAACGTGCCTTTGATTTTAGAGTCCACTCGTCCGACCTATCACTGCTTTAGCGTTGGTGACTTATCGATCAGGAGGAAACATCCATGAAATTTGGCATGATGTATGAGATACAGATCCCTGAGCCCCACTATCCTGGCATCGAGCGTGACCGTTACCACCAAGTCATGGCCCAGGTGGAGTTGGGCGACCAGGTGGGGTTCGACTATTTCTGGACCGTCGAGCATCACTTCCTGACGGAGTTTTCCCACTGCTCCGCGCCCGAGGTGCTCTACGGCGCAATATCCCAGCGCACCAAGCGCATAAGAATCGGCCATGCGGTAGCGCTGCTGCCCGAGCAGTACAATCACCCGGTGCGCGTCGCGGAACGGGCTGCGGTCTTGGATATCGTCAGCGATGGCCGCATGGACCTGGGAACGGGCCGGTCAACGACCCTCACAGAGATGGACGGCTTCGAGGTCGATCCCGCCCAAACCAAGGCCCAGTGGCTAGAAGCGATCAAGATGATCCCCAAGATGTGGACCGAGGAAACATTCTCCCACCAGGGAGAGTTCTTCAACATTCCGCCTCGCTCGGTGATTCCCAAGCCGGTGCAGAAGCCCCATCCGCCCCTGTGGGTCGCCTGCAGTCAGCCCTCCTCTTTCACCGAGGCCGGTGAGATGGGTTTGGGAGTCCTCTGCTTCAACCTGGGCGGATATGAACAACTCCACGAGCGGGTCGCAGCCTACCGGGCGGCGGTGAAGAACGCCAATCCGGTGGGGTCATTCGTGAACGACCAGATTGCCGCCTTGGTGATTGTCCACTGTGGCGAGGACGACGAAGAAGCCAGGCGCATCGGCGCTCCCGAGGGTGAATGGTTCGTCCAGAACGCCGAGCGGCTCTACAACCCCTGGCAGGGCCGCGAGGTGCCTGACTCTTACAAATTCGCCGTGGACGCAATCCAGACGGAACGGGTCGACAAAGTGGCCCAAGACCACCTCGACTCAGGCGCATTCGCCATGGGCAACCCAGACACCATCATCAAGGTCATGAAGAAGTATCAAGAGGCCGGGGTGGACCAGGTGCTGTGCTTCCTACAGCCGGGCCGGTTGGAGCATACCCGCATCATGGACTGCATCAAGCTGATGGGCCGGGAAGTGATACCCCACTTTATCTAACCAAGCACGAGCCAGGCACGAGAGCCGCAGGCAAAAATTTAGGCCCCCTCTCAACTAATTGAGGTGGGGCCTTTTTTACGTCGCGGGCTAGCTGACAGCCGTCAGTTTTCACCCGTCAGGTTTTTCAGGGAAGCTTTTAATCCGAAGAGGGGAGCTTGCGCGGCTGTTGAATCTGCATTGCCACGTCACAGCAGTCGATCTCACCCTCGCCGCTCTTGGTGCAGAGCACGCTGCTGCCGCACTTTTCACAGATATAACGTTTGCCAAGCTGGTTGGCCATCGGTCGTCCTCCGTAGGGGTTTTGGGCTGGGTCTAAGCGCGGAAGCCGATTCTTAGCTTGAGTTCTTTACCTAAGGTCTTTACTTAATTTCCATGGGCGTTTGGCAACAGGCGATGGCCCCATCGCCGCCCTTGGTCACGATGAACTCGGAACCGCACTTTGCGCATACATAACGTTTGCCAGTCTGATTAGCCAACTACTCAGCTCCATCATCAGGGTGCTTCTTAGAGACTCTTCCAGGCTCGCTCAGATTATAGACAAGCCCCAGAGCGGATTCAACAGGGGATTCAACTAGAGCAGGCCATTGGGTTTGTTTACTGGTGGGCCTACTGGGGTGGGCCTACTCGTTTTCGGAGTCTGACTCCGAATCAGGGTCTTCATCTGCTCCGTCAGGGGATTCCAACTTGGCCGCGTCGACTTTGAATCGCACCAGGAAGGTGGCCTCGCCCAGAGGTATTCCATCGAAGAGGATGGCCGCTGAATGGATACCGGGCCGTTGCACGGGTATGCGGAAGGCTTTGATCCAGCGCTGGAACAAGATGCCTTCTTCCCATTCCACCTTTTGCGCCGGAGGGGTGTCTAGGGGAATGCCGGGCGTCTTTAGCGTGACGAACAGATAATGATTGCCGGGTTCAACGCCTCCAACGCAGAAGACCAGATTGACGTCCACAGTTGCCAAAACTGGGTCGTTGGGGTCGGCGGACTCGTCAGGCTCAGGCAGTTCATAGAGATCGATGATTCCGCTCAGGCTGAGGTCGCTGTCTTCTTCGTTGGTGTCCCTGCAGAACAGGGCGTACTTCAGATATGGGTCGCTGGCTTCACCGGCCAAATATGCTCCTCCCGTTACGCTCTTATGAAATGCCAGATTCCCAGAATCGTTGTCCAATTTTAGCATGACGCCCGGTTACGGAAAGCGTAGAATTGTGGCAGTTTTTGATTGCCCATTGCTAACTGCGGCCAATATTGAGAAACTAGCGCGTAATAATGAGCCTAGGGGGTGGCCGTTGTGGCATCGGCGCAAGAAACGCAGCTAACCCAGGAAAAATTCGAGCAGGGCATGACCACCCAAGAGTATATCGACCAGATCAAGGTCAACAAAGACCCCTTCGTGGCGATCTACGAGGCGGTGCAGGTTCCGGCTGCACAGTTGAGCGTGTTCAACGGGCTTAGCGAGCCGCTGAAGTTGGCGGTGTTCACGGCGGATTGGTGCGGCGACGCCATGAGCACCACTCCGGTGATCCTAAAACTCGCCGACAGCACCCCGAAAATCTCCCTCCAAGTCTTCAATCGTGACGACGAATTAGAATTGAGCAACAGCCTGTTGCCGGAGCATCGAGCGGGCACTGTGCCCATCTTCGTGGTCATGGATCAAGAGATGAAGCAGGTTGTCCGTTTCATCGAGACTGCGAATACTTTGGTGCCGCAGATCGACGCCATGGACTCCGCAATCGACCAGGAAGCTGCGGGACTGAGCGAGGCTGATCAGCGTCAGGCCAAGCGGGGCCGGCGAACGTCATTCCGTGTGGAGCACGCGCAGGAGTGGGGCGAGGTCATCCTCAAGGAATTCAGCGGTCTGGTGACCGATGCCCTGGCGGGAAGCCCCCAGGATCTGCCCCTTGAAGGCGGCACGAAATGGCCGCCTGCGGATTAAATGTGAAGACTAATTTCGACGGTTAGCGTCAACCACAGCAGCATCTTTGCACAGAAAGCACGGAAAGCACGGAAAGCACGGAAAGCACGGAAAAATCTTCTGAGAGGCGGGTGATGGCCGAAGAACTTATCGGGATGGAAGACATGGAGGCGATATTCAAGGTGACCGACGCCTTGGGTATACACCGCGAGTCGGTACGTGTCGAACTAACGAAAGAAGACCCCGGCTCCATCCAGAGGGTGGCCGACGGGATGGTTGAGATTACGTTGCCGATCAACGAGACCGCCGAAGTCTTCTGCCGTAAGCTGCGCATCGATCTGGAAGCCATGGGCTTTGAGTCCTCGGACTCTGACTTTGGCTACGATGACGATGATGACGACGACGACAAGGGAGAGACTACTCACCTGCCGCGCTCAGATCGATCCAATTAATATCCCGGCTCTCTCCACTCGAATCCCAGGTCGGCGTAGCGCACAAAAACTGCTCCGCCCGGCGCCGCCATCGGGCCGTTGGCAGCCAACAGCGCGATGGTGTGCTGCTCGCCAGGTTTGGCGTCATCAGTTATCAACACTCGTTGCGGCACATTGAATCCTTGCACCGTGCCTCGGTCCCGGTTGCACTCTCCGTCGATCCACAACTCGCCATAGTCGTCGATGCAGGTCTCGAACTGGACCCGTACGCCAGTTGTGGGGTGGCCGTCCACACTCTCTGGGAACGTGACGTTTATGCGGTACCACACGAATGAGAACCCTCGGGAAACCCATTTTCCCAGGTCTTGGCACACTTCCCAGCCGGAGTCGTCGTAATCGGGAAGCCGGGCCGGGGATCCTTCCAGTTGGGAGATCAGGCCCTCGTTGGGCTCGCCGGGAACCAGACCCTGGGCGAACTTCCACTGCCCATGTACCGCCGCCAGTCCGCTGCTGGTGTTGAGGTCTATCACTGCTCTAGGCATGTTCGTTCCTCTCTTTCTAAGCTTCTAGATGCCCACTATCCTGATGCCAGCGTGAATCTTGTAGATTCTATTGATGTTCACCAGCATCGGTGTGATCTGTTCCACATATTTGGCGTTGGCCAGACTGCCGCCATCGACGCCACGCAGGTTGTTGATCTTGTCGGCTAGGTTCATCACCAATCTCTTGGCATCGGCATGATCCGAGCAGACCACTACGTCGCCTTCCATGGTCACATTGGGGTTCAGCAATTCCTCGGCGCTGGCGTTCTGGAAGGCGGCGACCACCTGGGAGTCGGGCAGCAATTCTTGGGCCTCTTGGGCGGCGGAACCGGCCTCGACTTCCACGGCGCTGGCGCCCTTGCCTCGCTCGAATTCCATTGGGGCGATGACACTGACCACGATCTTGCCCTTTAGCGATGGCCCCAAGTCTTCTAACACTGAACGCTGTCCCTCGTAGGGAAATGCCAGGAACACCACATCTGCCGCTGCCACCGCTCCGGCGTTGTCCGAGCCCTTGATGGTTACCGTGCCCGGAGCCGATTGAGCCAACTCCTGGGCTGCGGCCTCGCCCCGGGCGGCGTCGCGAGACCCGATTATGGGTGTTTCTCCGGCCATGGCAAACCGCAGGGCCAGACCTTTTCCTTCCGGGCCGGTTCCTCCCAAGATTGCCAGCATAGGCCCTCCTTACAGGGTCAATAGTCTCATGTTATAGCCCAGATCGGATATATGGTGCCAGGCCGATGCGAGATGGCCGGTGGCTCCGTGGGAACAATTGTGCGGCAACACTATAGCTGTAACAAGATGCTGAGGGAAGGTCTTTCGAATAGAAGGTCAGGGCAATCGCATCTGATTTGAGGCGAGATGGCAATGGTAGGATAAGAGTCATCTTAGGGGTGGGGA
>JAQBXL010000017.1 GCA_027624135.1 Chloroflexota bacterium | reverse complement strand
TCAGGCCGCATTTGACATCCTTGGAATGCGGAATTACCGTTGGCGGTATCCCAGGGAGAGCTATATCCAGGAAAGTCGGTTTGATCTGGGGAATGTCGGCTTAACCGGCCGTTCGCCACGGGCATCGTTGACGTTGGGGTAGGAGGTGATTATAGGTGATTACGGCTCACACAGAATTCACACTTTTTTCACACTTTTACCTACGGTTAGGCGTGTACCGTACCCGTCAGTCCTTTTATGCAATCGCAAATTCCGCTTGCCACGCCTGGATTTGGCCAGTAGAATCTGCGCTAGCCTAGTTCTCATTTTCGTCGGTAGAAGTAGGGGTAGAATGAAAATAGCACGCTTCCGCAGCAATGGCCGGACCGCTTACGGTGTGGTCCAAGGCGATGAAGTGGTGGAAATCCGGGGTAGCATCTATACCAGGTTCCGCATGACAGATACCAAGTTCCGTCTGCAGGACGTGAAACTCTTGCCTCCGACCGAGCCCTCAGAAATCTGGTGTCCCGGCCTAAATTTTGCAAATCACTTGGAATTCGCAGCCGGCGTGCTGGGAGACGAGAATCCCAGTGTCCCTGAGCACCCCAATCCCTGGATCAAGACCAGAGGGTCGCTCACCGGCACCGGGGAGCCCATAATTCTTCCCAATGATTCTTCCGGCGATGTCCATTATGAGGGCGAGGCCGTGGCTGTGATTGGCAAGACCTGCCGCCGGGTGACTCCGCAAGAGGCCCCCAAGTGCATCCTGGGGTATACGTGCGGCAACGACGTCAGCGATCGCGCCTGGCAGAAAGACGACTGGACTTTCTGGAGGGCCAAGGGCGCCGACACTTTCGCCCCAGTAGGACCTTGGATCGACACCGATGTTGATCCGCAGAAATTAGAGATGATCGTACGTCTGAACGGCGAAGAGGTTCAGCACGGCTGCACGGAAGAGATGCTGTTCACATTTGCTGAGATTGTTAGCTACATCAGCCAGCAAGTGACCCTGCGTCCGGGGGACTTGGTCTTCTCGGGCAGCACCGGTGTTACGGTGGCGCTGAAGCCGGGAGATCTGGTGGATGTTGAGATACCCGGCATCGGCATATTGAGCAACCCGGTGGAAGCAGAGGACGCCGAGTAGGCCACTGATTCGATTCGGTTTAAGATCGCTGACTTAAAAAAGTGGAGACGCCGCAGTGTGGCGCCTCTACTTCTTTTATGGGTGTGGCCTGTAGCCCTAAACTGGGCTAGAAGCGGAGCAGTCCGGTGAGCGTCTTGGACCCGCCCCGAGGACCGACCACCGCCAACCGAATCTTGTTGGCGTCCAACATTTTATTGGCTACCCTGGACACGTCTGAGGCATTCACTGCCTCCAACATATCCACGACTTCATCTGGAGTGCGAACGCAATCTTGGAGCAGTTCCTGGGCGCCCAACCATGAAGCTACCGCTCTGGTATCCTCCATACTGAGCAACAGTCGGCCCTTGGAATACTCTTTGGCTTTGCGAAGCTCTTGTTCGCCAGGTTCCTCGTGCATCCCTTTGAACTCTTGGACGATGGCCTTCACGGCGTCATTCGTCTTCTGGGGTTCCACTCCGCAGTAGACCACCAGTGAGCCCGTATCCCGAAAACTGCTGGTTGAGCTTTGCACGTCGTAGGCCAGACCCTGTTCCTCGCGAAGGTTCAAGAACAAGCGGCTGCTCATGCCGTCGCCCAAGATGGTGTTCATCAGATTGAAGGCATAACGGTCAGGGTGATTCAGGGACAAGCCCGGCACGGCTATGCATACGTGGGACTGATCGCTGCGGCGTCGCTCAATCTTAACTGATGGACCTTGATCCCCATCAGTGGCCGGTTCCCAATCCAGAGACTCGAGGGGTTTCCAATCGCGCGTAGTCTCCGCTAGCATATCAACCACTTCGTCGTGGGTCACGTTGCCGGCAACTGCCACCACCGTGTTGGCCGGATTGTATTGCTGGTGCATGTACTCGCGGATGTCTTTCTGCTGGATGTCGGCCACCGACTCTGGAGTGCCGCCAACGTCTCGGCCCATAGCCTGGTCAGGCCAGATGGCCTCGTCGATAAGCAGGTCCACTCTGTAAGACGGTTGGTCGTAGGTCATGCGCAGCTCTTCTTGAATAACCTCGCGCTCTTTCTCCACGTCTTCGGGGTCGAGAATCGAGTTGAGCACCATATCCATCAGCACAGCGAACGCGGTTTTGTAATGAAGCCGAGAGACCTTGCACCAGAAGACGGTCATCTCGCGGTCAGTGCTGGCGTTCATCACCCCGCCAACCCCCTCGATGGCTTCGCTAACAGCCCGGGCGGTGGGCCAGTTCGTCGTTCCTTTGAAAGGCAAGTGTTCGATGAAGTGGGAGACGCCCGCCATCGCGTCGGACTCGTATCGGGAACCCGCTCCAACGCAGATGACCACGGATACCGACTGGGTATGGGCCATGGTTGACGTCAGAACGCGAAGTTTATTATCCAGGACTGAACGTTGGTACATGTACTCCTCGGGCAGTTAAAGTTTCGCGTGTTAGCTGTTAAGCCAGTCCACGTCGCCTTGCATGTCATCTGGGTGGGGTCGGGAGGCGAATTCGGTGTAGCGGCGGCGGGCCTCTCCGATGGTAGTATCGTCCCCATGGCCGGGGTAGACGGCTGTGTCGTCTGATAGAGTCAGCAACTTGCTGGTGATACTGTTGACCAGTTGCTTGAACGCCTTTGGGCTGCGGCTCTTGCCGGGTCCGCCGGGAAACAGGGTGTCGCCCGAGAATAGGTGCTTGCCCACCAAGAAACAGGACGCTCCATCGGTGTGGCCAGGAGTGTTCAGAACCTGAAGTTCTTGGTTTCCGAACTTTATGATCTTGCCGTCGGTGAGTTCAACGTCCGGTGCCTTGGGTAGAGCGTGGGCGTCGGCAGGAGAGATCCCCACTGGAGCGTTAACTTTGCCAGTGATCTCGTCGAATCCAGCCAGGTGGTCGCGATGGTTATGGGTGATCAAGATCGCCTTGATGTTCTCATTGCCGATGGCGCCCAACAGTTTCTCCGGTTCCCCTGGAGTGTCGATCAATATGCATTCGTTGGTCTCGGGGCAAGTTATCAGGTAGCCGTTGTTGCCCATGGAACTCATGTTGGCTACCTTGGTGATTTTCACTTCGCCGTCATAGTGCAGTGCCATATCATCTCTCCGGGTGGTGGATTTTGGTTGTAGACCTGATGGATTATTCTAGCAGAGCAGCCTGACGGACCGGCATTCTAGTAACTTGGCTAGTCGCCAGCTACCGCTGCTGCTGGCTCTTTAGACCGCGTCTTGGCCGATTTCCCGGCAGCGGGTTTGGTCTTCGCTGATTCTGAGGCGGTATCTGGTATCTTTAGCACCCGCTTCAGGTACTTGCCGGTGATGGACTTCGCGTTGGCAGCCAGTTGCTCGGGAGTGCCGGTGGCGATGAGATTGCCACCCTTGTCGCCCGCTCCCGGACCCAGGTCAATCACCCAGTCAGAGTTCTTGATAACGTCCAGGTTGTGCTCGATGAGGATCACCGTGTTGCCGCTGTCCACTATGCGGTGCAGGACTCCGAGCAGGGCGGCACAGTCCGAGAAGGAAAGTCCGGTGGTGGGCTCGTCCAACAGGTATACAGTCTTGCCGGTGGCGCGCTTTGATAGTTCGGTGGCCAGCTTCACCCGCTGGGCTTCGCCGCCTGAGAGGGTGGTTGCAGGCTGTCCCAACCGGATGTAGCCCAGTCCCACGTCCCGCAGCGTCTCCAACTTGGGTTTGATGCGCGGGAAGTTGATGAAAAACTCCAGCGCCTGGCCCACGGTCATGTTCAGAACATCGGCGATGCTCTTATCCTTCAGAGTTACTTCAAGGGCCTCGCGGTTGTAGCGGCGGCCCTGGCATACCTCGCAAGGAACAGTCACGTCAGGCAAGAACTGCATCTCGATCTGGTTATAGCCCTCGCCCTGGCATGCCTCGCAACGGCCTCCCTTAACGTTGAAGGAGAACCGGCCGGGAGCGTAGCCGCGAACGCGGGCTTCGGGCAAACTTGCGAAAAGGTCTCGAATAGGGGTGAACGCCCCGGTGTAGGTCGCGGGGTTGCTCCTGGGAGTGCGGCCGATGGGAGACTGGTCGATGTTTACGACCTTATCCACGCCCTCGATTCCGTGGACCTCGCTGTGTGCTCCGGGAACCTCCCGGCCATTGTTGATCACCTGGTTGAGCTTCTTATACAGGATCTCGTAGACCAGGCTGCTCTTGCCGGACCCGGAAACGCCGGTGATACAGACCAGCTCTCCCAACGGGAAACCGACATCCACGTTTTTCAGGTTATTTTCTCTAGCGCCCTTGACCACCAGCTCGCCACCGTTGCCGCTCCGCCGCTGTTCCGGCACCGGAACGACCTTGCGGCCGCTGAGGTACGCCCCAGTCAGGGATTCGAGCGACGCCTCGATGTCAGCAACTGTTCCGGTGGCGACGACTTCGCCTCCATGTTCACCGGCGCCGGGACCAAGGTCTGCTATGAAGTCGGCCGACCGCATCATGGCTTCGTCGTGCTCCACTACCAACACGGTATTTCCCATGTCCTTCAGATGGAGCAGGGTGTCGATCAATCGTTGGTCATCATGGGGATGCAACCCAACGGTGGGTTCGTCGCAAACATAGAGCACGCCGGTCAGCCCGGAACCGATCTGGGTGGCTAGACGAACTCGCTGGGCCTCGCCGCCGGAGAGAGTTCGGGCGGTGCGGTCCATGGTTATGTAGTCCAAGCCGATGCCTTCCAGGAAATTGACGCGACCCTCGATCTCTTTCAAGACCTGATTGGCGATGGTCTTCTCGCGGGCGGTGAGGACCGACTTCTTATGGGGACCGGGGGCGTCGGGGTCTATCTCCCTGATCCACTCGGCCGCCTGGCCGATGTTCTTGCCGCAGACCTCCATGATTCCCAGACCGCAGACCGTCACCGCCAAGGCCTCAGGCCGCAACCTCTTTCCGCCACAGGACAGACAAGGGCGAGCCGACATATAACGCTCGATCTGATGGCGCATGTAGTCGGACTCGGTCCTCTTGTAACGGCGCTCCAGGTTTGGAATCACGCCTTCAAAGTTGGTGTCCCATGAATATTCTTGGCCTCGGTGGGTACGGTGGCGAACAGTGACCTTGTTTTCTTCGTTTCCGTAGAGGATCAGGTCGATGTGTTTCTGGTCCAAGTCCTTCACCGGGGTTTTGGAGGAGAACCCGTTGGCCTGGGCCACCGATTCCATCAGGCTAATGTACCAACCACTGGATGGGCCTCCGCGAGTCCACGGAGCGATGGCCCCTTGGGACAGGGAAAGGTCTTTGTTGGAGATGATCAGATCGGGGTCCAAAGCCAGCTTGTAACCCAGCCCAGTGCAATCGGAACAGGCGCCATGGGGACTGTTGAAGCTGAAGGTGCGGGGCTCGATCTCAGGCAGGCTGGTGTTGCATTTGACGCAGGCGAACTGCTCAGAGAAGACCAACGTCTCGCCGTCTTCCACGTGGGCTTCCATTACGCCTTCACCCTCACGCAGAGCGGTCTCCACAGACTCGGCTACCCGGCTTATCTCGGTGTCGGGCCGCACGGTCAGGCGGTCGACGACCAGTTCGATGTAGTGCCATTTCTTCTTGTCGAGGTCCAGGTCTCCCATCTCGTCCAGCAGGAGGATCTCTCCGTTGACCCTGACGCGGACGAATCCGGAGCGGCGGGCGTTCTCAAACACGTCTTTGTGTTCGCCCTTCTTGCGCCGTATCTTGGGCGCCATCAGAGTTATCCGGCTGCCCTCTTCGAGGCTCATGATGGAGTCTACGATCTGGGAGATGGTCTGCCGCTCGACGGGTCGACCGCACTTGGGGCAATGGGGCAGGCCGACTCTTGCGAAGAGCAGGCGGAGATAGTCATAGATCTCGGTAACTGTGCCCACTGTGGACCGGGGGTTGTGGGAAACGCCCTTCTGGTCGATGGAGATGGCCGGCGAAAGACCTTCGATATAGTCAACGTCTGGTTTGTCCATCCGACCCAAGAACTGGCGGGCGTAGGCCGAGAGGGATTCAACGTAACGGCGCTGTCCCTCTGCGTAGATGGTGTCGAAAGCCAGGGAACTCTTGCCGGAACCGGATACTCCGGTAATCACCACCAGCTTGTCTCTGGGGATGGTGATCTCTATGTTCTTGAGGTTGTGAACCCGGGCGCCTTTAACGTGGATAAAATCCTGGGGCATACGTCTCCACCCTCACCCAATTCTGGACCATATTGTAACATCGTTTGTAATATCGTTATGACAACACATAGACTTCCGCTGGGTTAATCCTCATGCTAGAATAGTTGTGCAGAATAACGCAAAAAACGCTGTTATTAACATATTACCGCTAAAAATGGCAAAACATGACCCAGAATGACGGCCCACAATATTCTAGCTCTATCGGCAATCGCCAAGGCTTGCTTGAGCTGATTCCCGCCGACGCTCCGATCGGTTATCTAGAGTTACGCCGCAAGACCACTCTGTCGTCGACTGACCTCGACGGTGCGTTATCGGAGTTAGAAGACCTAGGTGTCATTGTTTCCAAACAAACCACGAACCAAGTTTTCTACCGGCGGGTATGGGCAGGTCCAGGCAAAGAGTGGTACTCGGTGGTAGAAGCCGCCCAGTATCTATCGGTCTCGAAACGCACGGTCCAGCAATTGATCCGCGACGGCCAGATGGTGGCCTACCGCGTCGGGCGTGGCGGCCATCACCGGATCAGAAGAGCGGACCTCGATTCGCCAATGCACCGGAACGATTCATCAGGCATCGCAGAATTGAACGGAGCCGAAGACCCAGTACTAGCAGAATTATGGGACAACGAGCAGGATGCAGAGTACGACCGACTATAGCCGAGGTGACGTGGTTCTTGTCGATTTCGTATTTTCTGAAGAAAGCGGCAGCAAGCGTCGGCCGGTACTGATTCTTAGCTCGGAACAGTACCTGGTTGGACGGCAGGAAGCGGTGGTGTCGGCTATAACTAGCAATACCCGGCGGATTCTAGCGGGAGACCATCTGATGGTTGACTGGGAAACTGCAGGATTGCTATTTCCGTCAGTCGCAACTGGTATTATTCGGACCATCAAACAAACCATGATTGACCGTAAAATGGGTACAGTTTCCCAAAGGGATCTTATCGAAATAGAATCTAACTTGAAACAGATTCTAGAGTTGAAGAGCTAACCAATGAGCCGTGACCTATTTGGCACTTCCAAGGCGTTCATCGGCGTGGTCCATCTGCTGCCCCTTCCCGGCTCACCACGGTGGGGCGGAGATATGAAAAAGGTGATCGACCGGGCCGAGGAGGAAGCGGGAATCCTGGAGCAGGGTGGCGTGAACGGAATCATCGTGGAGAACTTTGGCGATGTTCCCTTCCGCACTGGACGTTTGGACCCCGAAACCATCGCCGGTATGACCGTGGCCGTGGAGCGGGTGCAAGAGGTGGTCAAAGTCCCAGTGGGGATAAACATGCTGCGAAACGACGCCTTAGGAGCGCTAGGCATTGCTGCAGTTACCGGCGCGAAATTCATCCGCGTGAACGTCCACTATGGAGTGATGGCAGCCGAAGAGGGCCTGATAGAAGGCGAGGCTTTCCAGACCATGCGCCACCGCCAGGCTCTGGGAGCGGACGTGAAAGTGTTGGCGGATGTTTTGGTGAAGCACGCCGTGCCGTTGGGCACGGTTGACCTGGGACTGATGGCCAAGGAAACGGCCCAGCGTGGACTGGCCGACGGCTTGATCGTTTCTGGGGCGGCAACAGGAGAAGAAACTGCCAGTTTCGATGTTTCAGTGGTACGCCGGGCTACCCCCAACGGGCTGGTCTTAGTTGGCAGCGGGGTAACCGAAA
The DNA here is from genome assembly GCA_027624135.1 of Chloroflexota bacterium. GTDB lineage: Bacteria > Chloroflexota > Dehalococcoidia > Lucifugimonadales > UBA3495 > UBA9611. The sequence goes on along the minus strand of JAQBXL010000017.1, from coordinate 24,193 downwards.
AAAACATCTGGCGGGTGATCGAGCACTCCGACGGCGCCATCATCGGCACTAGTTTGAAAGAGGGCGGGATCATAGCCAACCGGATCGACCCAGAGCGGGTGCGCCGGATGGCGGATATCTTCCGGAGCCTGCCTTAGAGTTCGAGATTTGCGGCTCGGCGTGGATGCCCCCATCCTAGCCTTCCCCCTTGCGAGGGGGAAGGTATTGTTGCGATCTATTCCGTTGAGTCTGATTGGCGCATGCCTCCGGGAGTTGGGGCGCCATGCTCCGCTATGGACTCCTCGAAGGCTTTGGCTAGTGCGCCGTCGTCAGCAATGGCATCTAGATTTTCCAGCAGGACCGTCAAGATGTAATTGTTGCCCAATCCGTAGTCGGCGTTGAGTCCCCGCAGTTTCTCGTAGGCCTCATCTGATAACGCCGCATTGAACCTCTTGGGCAATGGGTATCGTTTCTTGGCCAAATCGACTCCTCTTCCGCCTGCTAGACGCCCAAGTCTTTCGAGACTTGGGCAAAAACTTTGTCCATGGCTGAGACTATGTCGTCGACCTCGCTTGAGGTGATGCATAGCGGTGGCGCGACGTTCATGCGGTCTCCGCCCCGGAGAAGCAAGCCGTTGTCGGCTAAGCCTTGGGTTATGCGGTTGGCCAGGTTGGCCTCGGGCGGAAAGTACTCTTTGGTTTCGCGGTCGGCCACGATCTCGATTCCGCAGAACAGTCCCAGACCCCGGACATCGCCAATCATCTGGTACTTCTCTTTCATCTCTTTCAGCCCGTCCAGCAGATAGCTGCCCATCTTGGCCGAATTTTCGACCATTCCCTCGTTCTCCATGATCTCGATGTTCTTTAGGGCCGCGGCCGCAGCAACCGGATGACCACCAAAGGTGATGACATGCTTGAAGGCCGCCTTTTGACTCCCAATGAAGGCGTCGGATATCTCGCCACGGGTGATGCATCCCCCCATGGGGATATAGCCGCTGGTGATTCCCTTGGCCACGGTCATCATGTCGGGAACCACGCCCCAATGCTCAGTGGCAAACATCTTGCCCGTGCGGCCAAAACCCGTAATCACCTCGTCGGCGATAAGCAGGCAGCCGTATTTGTCGCAGATCTCCCGCAGCCGGGGCCAGTAGTTGTCGCCGGGGACCACACAGCCCATGGGACTGGAGATGGGCTCCGCCACCACTGCTGCAATGGTGTCGGGGTCTTGGAACTTGATCGTTTCTTCGATCGCGTTGACGCAGAGCTCAGCACATTCCTCTGGTGTTTGGCCGCCGAACTCGCAGCGGTAGGGCAACGGTTGGGGAACGTGGAAGACGCCGGGCATCAACGGTTCATAGTCGATCTTCGGATACAGATAGGAGCCGCCCAGGGCCAGGGCGCCCATGGTGGCGCCGTGGTAGGAACCCTTGCGGCTGATGAATTTGGTCCGGTTTGGTTCGCCCACCCGCTTGAAATAGGCGCGGGAAAGCTTGATGGCAGTCTCGACTGCCTCCGAGCCGCCGCTGGTGAAGAAGGACCGGGTCAGGTCGCCAGGGGCGATCTGGGATATTTTCTCGGCCAATCTGATGGTTGGCTCTGTGGTGGTTCCAAGGGGCATGTAGGTCAGGTTCAACATCTGCTCGTAGGCGGCGTCGGCAATCTCCTTACGGCCGTAGCCCACGTTCTTCAGCCACAGCCCCGACATCCCGTCGATCGATGTGTTACCCAGGGCGTCGGTGACGTGGACACCCTCGCCACTGACGAAGATGGCCGGTTCACCCATCTCGGCCATGTCGGACGGTTCCCGGAGGTAGACCCATAGGTGTTCCAGAGCGGACTCTTGCAGCGCCTTGACATCGGCGGAGGAATGGGTGGCCATGGTGTCTCCTTACGGCGCTGTCAGCTTTGGACTTTGGGGATCACAACTTCGGCCAACATCTCCATGATGGGGCGAAGTTGGCTTTGGTCGCGGGTATTGGGCGAGATAAGCAGGCGCTCGACTCCCATCTCTTGGTATCTCTGAGACCGTTCGAGTATCTCTTCCGGGTCTTCACCCAGAGAATAGCGATTGTGGTTGTGGGTGCTGCCGATGGCGGCGCTGACCGAGATGGCGATCTCTGACGGGTCGCGCCCCACCTTTACCGCCTGTTCTTTCAAGTAGTCTATGCCCTCGGCCAGAGCTTCGGGTGACAGGGCGGTTGGGTGCCAGGCGCTGCCCGAGCGGGCCGCCCGCCGGATGGCGGCCCGGCTGGTGCCCCCGATGATTATCGGGATATGGGGTTTCTGCACCGGCTTGGGAGTGAACTTCATACCGGAGAAATTGTGGTATTTGCCCTGGAAACTGGGATCGTCTTTGGTCCACAGTTCCTTCATGATGGCGATGGCCTCGTCGGTGATTGCGCCCCGTTCATGGTATGGACTACCCATGGCCTCCAGTTCTTCCTCGATCACGCCGACACCGACGCCCAGCATCAGCCGGCCGCCGGACAGAACATCCAGGGTGGCGGCGACTTTGGCGAGGCGGATCGGGTTGTGGTAGGGAAGCACCAGCACGCTGGTGCCCAGGCCGATGGTCTTGGTGACTGCTGCCACGTAGGTCAACATGGTCAGCGGTTCATAGTAGGGTTTGTCACCGATGCGGTCGTAGACGTAGGTAACGTTGAAGATGTGTTCGCTGGCCCAGACAGACTCGAATCCCAGTTTCTCGGCACGGACGGCGAGGTCTATCACCCCCTGAACATCTTCCATGCCCTGGTTGTTGGATAGTGAGTAGGCGATCTTCAATTTTCGCTCCGTAGACTAGATTCGCACCGATGGAATATTCTTATCCCGCCGGCTGAAAGACGCTGAACATCGCTCCCTGAGGGTCTTGGAGTCCGGCAAACCGGCCGATTTCCGGTATATCCATGGCTGGGACGACTATCGAGCCTCCCAGGGACTCGGCCTTCTTGATTGCCGCGTCCACGTTATCAACCCCGAAGTACACCGTCCAGTTCGGCGGAACTGGCCCCATCTCGCTGGTGATTGCCATCACACCCGCCACACCGGTCTCAGCCACATTGAGCATGGTGTAGTCCATGGGGCCCGGCATCTTCGACGAGTTCAGGCCGAGCAGTCCGGAATAAAACTTGGTGGCGTCCTCTGTGTCGCTGGTCAGTAATTCATTCCACATGATAGCCCCGGTTTCGCCTTTCACACGGCTACCAATATGCTCCTTGGGCTGCCAAAGGGCGAACATGGCCCCTTGGGGGTCTTGGACATACGCCATCCGCCCGGCGTCGAACACGTCCATAGGCTCCAAGAAGAGCGTTGCGCCCGATTGTTTGGCCTTTGCGGCAGACTGGTCAACATCATCAACCGTGAAATAGGTGTTCCAGTGGGGCGGCACGCCCTGCCCCTTCTCTTCCTCGCCCTGCTGATAGATGGCTGCGGCTTCGAGACCGTTCAGCTTCTGCATATGGTAATACATGCCTGGGCCCATCTCCTGTGGATCATCAACCCAACCGAATAGCGCACCGTAGAACGCTAAGGCCGCTTGGTCGTCAGTGGTGGAGAGGTCCGTCCATGATGGTGTGCCTTGGGGGTGGCTGGCAAATTCTGGCATCACTTGTCTCCGCGCAATTATGGGCAAATATGGGCCTAAGTTTACAGCCGTCGCCACCGGTCCACAATTCCCTGAGTGACAGCAACCCCGCCTGCAACTCCAGTTGAAGCAGAACCTCCATTCCGATAAGCTGAGCGCTGACAGCCCCGATACAAATCGGGGCTACGGAGTAAACACATGGCTACCACGGCAGCGGCCAGGATCCACACTGCAGAAAGGGGCGACATTGAGAACGCGCTGAAGCGCCGGGTCTCTGGCGAGGTCAAATTCGACCCCTTCACCCGTGTGCTTTACAGCACCGACGCCAGCATCTACCAGATGGAGCCGGTGGGCGTGGTGATACCGCGCAACGTGGAAGACGTTCTGGCCGTGGTCGAAATCGCCAAAGCGAGCGGAGTGCCGGTGCTGCCCCGAGCTGGGGGCACCAGCCTGGCGGGCCAAACCGTCAACCATGCCATCGTAACCGATTTCAGCAAGTACCTGAACCGGATCATTGAAGTCAATAAAGAGGAGCAGTGGGCCAGGGTGGAGCCGGGCATCGTGCTCGACGACCTGAACCGGCAACTGCTGCCATACGGGCTGATGTATGCCCCGGACCCCACCACATCCAGCCGGGCCTGCGTGGGCGGCGGAGTCGGAAACAACACCTGTGGCGCCCACTCGGTGATCTACGGCAAGTCCATCGACCACATCAAAGAACTTGATGTGGTGCTGTCGGACGGAACCCAGACTCATTTCAACCCGTTGGATGCCCGAGAATTGGAAGCCAAGCTCAGCGGCAGCGGACTGGAGTCCGACATCTACAGGGAAGTGCGTCGGTTGGCCCAGGAGAACGTGGCCGAGATCGAAGCCCGCTATCCCAAGATCATGCGCCGGGTCAGCGGCTACAACCTGGACGAATTCTTAACGGACTCGCCCTTCAACATGACCAAGATGGTGGTCGGCTCCGAGGGCACTCTCTGCGTAGTAACCGAGGTCAAGATCAACCTGGTGCCGCGGCCAACCATGACGTCAATATCGGTTGTCCACTTCGAAGATATCTTCGGGGCCAGCGAGTCGATCAAAGACATCCTGGAACATGGGCCGTCGTCCATTGAGATCATGGACCGCAATGTGTTGGAGCGTTCAAGAGCGTCCACCGGATTAGGCTCCAATATGGCGTTCATCGAAGGGAACCCTGGGGCCATCTTGGTGGTGGAATTCTACGGCGAGTCGGAAGCTGAACTTGTCGACAAGATGGAAAAACTGAAGGACGACATGACGCGCCGGAGCCATGGTTACGCCTGCGTAAACATGATGGACCGTGCAGCCCAGGCCAGCGTATGGGCGGTGCGAAAGAACGGCCTGGGGTTGTTGATGAGCATGAAAGGCGACGCCAAACCGCTGCCCTTCGTGGAGGACACGGCGGTCGACCCCGAGAACATGGGCGACTTTGTCCGGCGGTTCGACGAGATCGTCCGGAACCACGATACTGAGGCCGCTTACTACGGGCACGCCAGCGTGGGTTGCCTGCACATCAGACCAGTGGTCAGCCTGAAGAACCAAGACGGCGTGGACAAGATGGTGGCCATCGCCGACGAGATCAGCGATCTGGTCAAGGAATTTGGCGGGTCACTCAGCGGCGAGCACGGCGACGGCATCGTACGGGGCGTGTGGAACGAAAAGATGTTCGGCCCTGAGATCTACAAACTGTTCCAAGAGCTCAAGGCCACGTTCGACCCTGACGGCATCATGAATCCCGGCAAGATCATCGACTGCCCGCCCATGGACCAGAACCTGCGTTACGGCGCGGACTACCGGGCGTCATCGCCGCCAAGCAAGCTCGATTTCTCCATCGATACCAATTTCGCCGGAGCGGTGGAGATGTGCAACGGCATGGGGGCCTGCCGGAAGCTGGAGGGACATATGTGCCCCTCGTACATCGCCACCAGGGACGAAGAACATTCCACCAGAGGCCGGGCCAACCTGCTGAGAGCGGCGCTGTCGGGCAAGCTGCCCGAAGGCACGATGACCAGCAAGCGGCTCTATGAAGCAATGGACCTATGTCTGGAGTGCAAGGGCTGCAAGTCTGAATGCGAATCAGGCGTGGACATGGCCAAGTTGAAGTACGAGTTCCTAGACCAGTACCACCAGGCCAACGGCACACCGCTCCGGAACAAGGTTTTTGCCCACATCAACCGGCTGAGCGCCTGGGGCAGCCGAACAGCTCCGTTGTCCAACTTGATGGCGCAGAACCCCATCGGCAAGATGATGGCGCAAATGGTCTTGGGTGTAACCCCCAAACGGAAGACACCCAAGTTCGTCCGCCAGACCTTTGCCAAATGGTTCAGGGGGCGCGGAAATCCCCCTCGGTCCCCCTTTACGAAAGGGGGAAGTGATGCGGCGAGTCTGGTGGCCACGGACACCGTGGTGCTGTTGAACGATACCTATATGAACTACAACTATCCTGAGATTGGGAAGGCGGCGGTGGCTTTGTTGGAGGCGGCGGGGCTCAATGTGATTCTCTCGGACACGAAATGTTGTGGCCGCCCTATGATTTCCAAAGGGCTGTTGGACGACGCCAAGGCCAACGCGGCGTCCAACATCGACCAGCTATACGCCTATGCCGAACAGGGCATACCGGTCATCGGATGCGAGCCAAGCTGCCTGCTGACGTTCCGGGACGAATACCCGGAACTTGTTAGAGACGAGAGGGCGAGGAAGGTTGCGGAGAACTCTTACATGATCGACGAGTTCTTGATGAAGCTCCAAGAAGAAGGGAAGCTGGAGTTGGACCTGAGCAAACTGGAGAAGAAGGTCCTGTTCCAAGCCCACTGCCACCAGAAGGCCGACATGGGCACGGCCACCTCCATGGCGGCGCTGCGATTGGCCCCCGGCTACCAGGTTGAGTTGATCAACGCTGGTTGCTGCGGCATGGCCGGGTCATTCGGCTACGAGAAAGAGCATTATGACCTGTCGATGAAGATTGGCGAAGAGGCCTTGTTCCCCGCAATCCGGGCCAAGCACAGTGATTGGGAAGTGGCGGTGATGGGGGTCTCCTGCCGCCAGCAGGTGGAACACGGCACCGGGCGGAAGGCGCGGCATTTGGTCGAGGTTCTGGCCGACGCGCTAGGGTAGCGCGGAAATCCCCCTCGGTTGCCAAGGGGGAAGGAGCGGTAGCTCTTTCGGAATGGGATTCATAGCAAGTTTGCACCGGGAGATTGATTGTGGCAAAAAGCTGGACTGACATGGTGAATGAGGCGAAATCCCAGGTGACGGGCATTTCTCCGGAGCAGGCCTACCAGAGACTTCAAGAAGACCAAGAGGCGATGCTGATCGAAGTTCGGGATGCCGAATCTGTCCCGGAGCAAGACCGAGCCCCGAATGTGACGATGATATCTCTGGGCTCGCTTCCGATGCGCGCCGATCTGGAGATTGCCGAACGCTTGAGAGACCCTCGATTAGAGGACCGGTCAAGACAGGTCATAGTGACTTGAGGTGGCGGCCAGATGGCGTCACTTGGGGCCCAAGTGTTAAAAGAGATGGGATTCACGAACGTAACCTATATGGACGGAGGCATGCGCGGCTGGAAAGAAGCTGGTCTGCCGACCGCCGAATAGGCCGGACCAGGGTCAATCTAGAAGCGGCCGAATGTCACACTTCGAATTGCGTTGCCCAAGATGCGGCAGGTCCCGTCCCCCGGATATGTCGGTGGAGCCATGTTCCGACTGTGGGTCTCCTCTAGACGTCTCGTACTTCGCTCACCACGAAACAGATCATGAGGCAGACGGCAATCACATTCCCTCGCCGATCCACGATCCCGGTTCCTGGGTGTCGCTGGGAGAGGGTAACACTCCCTGCGTAAGCCTCACGACGCTGGGCGGCGGCCTGTCTCTTCACCAGCTATATGCCAAGTTAGAATTCCTAAACCCCACGGGGTCGTTCAAAGACCGGGGCGCCGCAACGATGCTGTCAGTCGCCAGGGAGCATGGGGTGGCCGAGTTGGTTGAAGACTCGTCTGGCAATGCTGGAGCCTCCGTTTCAGCCTATGCAGCCCGCGCCGGTATCAAGTCCCACATATTCGTGCCTGCTGATGCGCCCGAGGCTAAACTCCGTCAGATCAGAGCTTATGGGACCGAGGTGCACCCCATCGAGGGTTCGCGCGGGGACGTCACGGCAGCGGCCATAACCTACTGCCAACAGCACGGCCTCGTCTACGCGTCGCATATGATGAGCCCATACTTCGCAGAGGGCACCAAGGCCTTCGCCTACGAGGTTGTGCAGCAGTTTGAACACGTTCTGCCGGACCATATCGTGTTCCCGGTAGGCAATGGCTCACTCTTCATCGGCGCGTTCAACGGGTTCAAGGAACTGCGGGAAGCAGGCGAGATCGAGAAAATACCCCGGCTCCACTGTGTCCAATCCAGAAACGTCATGCCATTGGTCGCCGCATTTTCCGGCGAAGACTGGAGCCCTGAATCAGCCACGAAAACGGTCGCCGGTGGAATCTCCATCGCGGCACCGTCCCGTAGTTGGCAGATCCTCGACATCTTGAGGCAAACATCCGGGTCCGCCGTAGCCGTCGAGGATGCTAACATCTTGCGAGCGCAGAAAGACTTGGCCGAGCGGGAAGGTATCTTCGCCGAACCAACATCAGCAGCCGCATTCGCTGGACTCGATGCGTTAGTCGATGAAGGCGTCATTAAAGTCGGCGATACTGTCCTAGTTCCAGTCACCGGGTTTGGTCTCAAAGATGAGCCTCCCCGACAAGACGCCTGATACAAGAGGAGAAATTACATGAAGTTGCAGATCATGTCCCCTGCCGCAGAAAGGGTTGATTTCAAGGTGCCTCCCGCGCCTCGCCTGGCCAGCCTTGATGGTAAGACCATTGGCCTGTACAACAATATGACGGGCGGCGCCGATATCGCCGTCGAGCGGGTGGCCCATCACATCAGTCAGCGGTTCCCAAGCGTAAGATTCGAGCGCTACGGAGGAGACCTCAGGCCCGGCCGCGTCGCTCTGAGCCGAGGGAATCATATCGATGAAGAAGAGGCGGCCAAGATAGCCACTGAGGTAGACGCTATGATCGGAGCGACCGCCCATTGAGGGGGTTGCACGTCATGGCTTGCCCATGACATGGTCGCAATCGAGAAAGCGGGGGTGCCGGCGGTAGCCATCGCCGCCAGAAGTTTCACCAGAGCTTGGCAATCCTGTGTGGACGGATGGGGCCAGCCCAACACCGCGTTCGTCACCATCCCCCACGCGACCACCGGGCAGCAGGCCGATTTCATCCACAAAATGGTGGATGAGCAGATCGATGACATCATTCGGGGCCTCACTACGTTGGAAGTTCCCGCTGGGGGCACTCGCAGGGCAAGGACCGGGGGTCAGACCACGGAGACGTTCACGATAGAGATGGATGAGACGCCCTCCGGGCTGGACGCGGTGAACCGCTTCCTGGCGGAACGGGATTGGAGCGACGGCATCCCAGTCATGCCTCCCACGCCGGCAGCCGTCGAGGAAATGCTGAAGGGAACCAGGAGAGCCCCCGGAGACGTGCTGATGGTGATGGAGCCCGGCTTCGGGCTGGCGACAGTCGAAAAGATTGCTATCAACGCCGTCATGGCCGGTTGCCGTCCGGAGCAATTCCCGGTTCTCCTTGCCGCGATAGACTGCCTGGCCCAACCGGAGATGAACCACCGCGATATGCAAGTCTCCGGCCACACAGAAGCGCCCATTATCCTGGTCAATGGCCCCATCGCCAAGAAGGCCGGGATCAACTTCGGGACTACCGCAATGGGACCGGGCGTCATCAATAGCGCGAACACCGCCATCGGTCGGGCGCTGCGCCTGTGCCTGATCAATATCGGCTACTGCAACGCCGGCTCCGGAGACCCCAATTTCATCGGTCTGCCGACTAAATTTGGGATGTGCATCGCCGAGAACGAAGAGGTCAGTCCCTGGCAGCCCTACCATATGGACAAGGGGTTCAAGCGTGAGCAAAGCGCGGTCACGGTGGTAACCGTGACCGGTCCGACGACAATCATCGATCCCAGATCCAAGACCCACGAGGACACCTTGAATAACATCGCGTCGATGATGTTCTATCCGAACGCCGGAGCGGGCGATTGGATCAGGGGTTGGCAGTCCGCTCAAGTTGGCCACACCAACAAGCGAGTGCCGTATCAAGGGCCATATCACCCCATCATCCTAAGTCCTTCCCGGGCAGTGATAATGGCTGAGGCTGGCATGAGCAAGCAGGACGCCCAGTCCTGGTTGCACGAAAACTGCCGTATCTCTTTGAAGTCGGTCTTGGCCAAAGGGCCGATGCCCATGGACGCCAACGGCAAGTGGCTGCACCACCCGGAGTTGCAACATCTGGAGGATGATCCCGAGGCGACCATTCCGGCGCTGGAGAGCCCGGAGCAATACCTGCTCTTCGTCACCGGAGGATCAACCCACTACGCCAACTTTTTCTATGGGACCTACGGCATAGCCACGTCGCCCGTGGAAGAAGTTTAGTCGTCGATAACAAGATATTAGAAGCTAGCCATCTAAAGAGGTGATTCATGGCGATGTACCGAGTTTTCGCGGGGAGCGACGGTGAGAGTCATATCGAGGAACTGCGACTGGAGGACCGCCCCGAATTGGGCGCGTTGACCAATGTCTCAGAAGTGAGGGTCCAACATTTTGACGGCACTAGAAATATGGACTTCCACCCGCTGCCAGAACGGCGCCTGATAATCCATCTTTCCGGGGAGGTCGAAATCACGACCAGTGACGGCTCAAAGCAGGTGCTTCGAGGCGGCGACATTCGACTGATGGAAGACGTGACGGGCCGAGGCCACGCCCACCTCGACCTCACCCCGTCATCTGCTGTGTACGTTATATTGAAGGACTAACCCGGCTCAAGTGCTTATGCATCAACCCGGCGTCGAAACGGAGATACTAACTCCCTTGGGAATTTCGAAGATAAGGGAAACGGTGGTCCCAGGCGCAACAGCAAAGGCCAGATCGTCCGCCCCGATGGCAGCCCCCTGCCCCGCCTCTACAGCGCGGGGGCGCTTAGGTCCATCAACAGCCATCTTTACCAGGGAACTGGCAACATCGGGGAGTGCCTGGCTTTTGGACGGATCTCTGGCCGAAACTCGGCGGCTGAGAAGCCGTGGGGATAAGACTCCTAGTGCTCGGCGGCGTCGGACGCCACAGGATTGAAGGTCACACGTAGCACCGGCGCGTCGGACTCGTTGCGCCACTGGTGCTGGGTGTTTTGTGGCACCAGGATGGCGTCACCCTCGGAGACCGTGTAGTCTTTTCCGCCGCAGCCGAGGATGCCGGTGCCTTCCAGCACGTAGACCACGTGTTCCCACTCGTGGATATGCCCGCCGGTATCCGGATGACTCACTGCCCCCGGGGCCATCGCGCCGTTGTATAGCATCAAGTAGGTCGGCACACCGTCGCTGATTCCAAGGATCCGGCTCCCAGATTCGGAATTCAGGTCTTTGAAGTTGCGGATGACCGGCGGTTCTCCCGTGCCCTGCCCGCCGTCGTTGCCTGCGCCACCACTCTGGGCGGCGATGAGGGGATTGATCTCGATGCGGCGGATGTTGCCTTGGCCGCCATCATTCAGGGTGTAGTGGTCCACATTGCCGGGTATGTACATCGCGTCGCCGGCTTTCACCGGGTATTCCTTCCCGTCGCAGATTAGGGTGCCCGAGCCCTCCATGACATAGACCTCATGTTCCCACGGGTGTATGTGGTGGGAGCTGGTCTTGCCAGGCTCGATGACCGAATAGCTCATGGTGCAGGTGGGCGGGTTGTCGTCCAGAGATATGACCCGGGCGGCCTGGCCCGGCGCAAAGGTCCTGAAGTTTCTTATGACTGGTTCCATAGTGGCGACTCCTTATTTTTGGTCTTCTGGGGATAACGGCTAACTAGAAAATCTAACGCCGTCATTTAATCACAGTCGGTGTTGGCGGTCAGCGCACTGTCTGGTTCTCCAGATCCAGCACTTTCTCAGCCATTGTGCGCAACAACCGCCAAGATGTTTCGCCGTTCCTTACTAGCTCTAGATCATCGCAGTACGTATCCAAAACTACGTAGGAGCATCCCATTGCTTCTAGCTCAGACAGGTCGCGGTGCACCTGGTCTAGGGTGCCTTCTCCCAGAAAACGATCTGCGTCAGGGATCGGTGAGTCTGTTAGTCTGAGCCTGATCCTTGGACACAACGGGGGCATGGGCTTACCCTCTTCCTCAGCGATCTGCTGGAGGCGAGGAATCCCAGTGTCCTTGAACCAATCCATGCGCACCCGCACGGGATGCCAAGCGTCTCCGTACCGGACGGTGCGCCGCAATGCTGCATCGCTGGGACCGCCCACCCAGATAGGAGGATGCGGGGACCGGACCGGCCGCGGCGCGGTATGCACATCCTTGAACGATATGAACTTGCCCTCATAGGACGCCACATCCTGGGTCCAAAGGAGCTTGATCGCCTCCAGATATTCGTTGGTAATGGCGCCTCTGGACTTGAAGGGGACACGCAATGACTTGAATTCCTCCTGGGCCCATCCAATGCCAACACCTAGGATGAATCGGCCCCCACTGAGCTGATCGATATTGGCACAGGCTCTGGCGACTTCAAGCGGGCTGCGATAAGGAACGATGATCACGGTCGTGCCGATCTCGATGGTGCTCGTGACACCGGCCAGCCAGCCAAGCAAGGAGATAGGCTCATAGAATGGAGCGGGATAACGTGCGTTGACTTCTGGAGTCATGGCGATGTGGTCGGACGTCATCAACAGGTGATAGCCCAAGGATTCCGATAACTGAGCCCAACGCATCAACGCCTTAGGATTTGCGTCTGGCCCGAAGTTGACCAAGTTCACGCCGATCTTCATTTCCGTCCCCTATCTGCTCCAAAAGTCCCAGCCCAACCGATTCCGCGAGAATCATCTTATGATTGAATAATTACGGTTACAATACCGCAATTGACAAACGTTGAGGTAGCTAATGGTCGAAGGAACAAATATCGGGACGGATTATCAAAGTAAGCCGGGCATAATCGCGCGGCCTGTTGGAAATGACGCTATCCTCACCGTGGTCGGGGCAGCGCCAGGCTTGGCGGGGCCATGGTCATATGTGACCGGCATGCAAAACTCAAACTCCGATATTCCTGGCCCTCCCCCGCAATACCTGTCGGTGGCGGCTTGGGCTGCTTGAACCATTGTTACATTGGTAGGCGTGGCCTACCGAGGAAACATCTCTCTAGACGACATCAAAGTCGAATTCGAAGTCGTACCTACCGAAATTCCGAATTCCATCGGATTTGGAGTCCGGGAGTTGGTGACTTTGAAAGGGAGTATCTCAGAAAGTGAGCGGGTCCGGCTTGAGCGAGCCTCCAATTTCTGTCCGGTGGGCCAAGCTCTAAACAAAGGCTCCATGCAGATCGAAGACGAGGTGGTATGGAGTTCCGGAGATGTTGCATCAGCCTCTCCGTATCCCGAATCCCTCGAGCCGCTTGAGGGCGACATTCCCTCCATCTCCGCTGGAACGGTTTCTGGTCAATACCTGCTAGATACGAAAGAATATGACGGATCCGGTGGCATGGTTCGAGAAGGTGAAGCCAAGGTCTCGGTGAGATACCAGAACCTGACCCGCCCAAGCCGTTGGCTCGTGCTTGGGGGCCATAGCTCAGAAGGGATGGCGCCAGGTCCCTTCCCGCTGGCCCACGGCGCCTGGGCTGCATCAACGGTGTCCACATTGAGTCGGCTGTTGCCCCAAGTGACCGAAGGTTCTGATGGTCTCCTGGTCGAACTGTTCATCGCCGCAGCCGGTGGCGTGGGTCAATCCCAGGCAAATGCCGCTGAGGGCGTGGTGGGCTACCGCAAGGTATTGCGCCGGATCACCGTGCCAGGAACGCCGAGCACGACTCCGCTGACCGTGGTGCAGGCGGCGCTTCAACGCGATCCGTTATCGATAGCCTACCGAGATGGAGGCGTTCTGCTGCACCATGAAATGGTAGTAGAGTAAGCAAAATTAGTAGAAGCCGAGTCCCAATATGTATTTGGGTTAGTCGCAGATCTTGCCGAAGCATGGTAGCCTCGGTTTCGGATAATTACGACTAGCGCCCGCCCACTAGAAATAACACCTATGGAGCCGCCTGTGACTACCTGGACCGATGACCAACTTTCCTCCATCGACAAGATGCTGAATCCCCGTTCCATCGCGGTGGTTGGCGCCACCCCCCGGATGCAATACGGCGGCCGGATGCTGGCCGCCGCACTGAAATCGGCGGACCGGATCAACGTATACCCGGTTAACCCTCGCTATGAAGAAGTGATGGGGGTCAAATGTTATCCAAGCGTGACTGACCTCCCCGAAGCGCCGGACGTCGTTGGCGTGGTCGTCTCCTCGGGTCAGGTAATGAATGTGCTCAAAGAGAGCCACCAAAAAGGAATCCGCGCTGCTATTGTCATTTCAGCGGGTTTTTCCGAGCGTGGCACTTCAGAAGGACGGGAGTTGCAGGAACAATTAGGCGCATTTGCCAGGGAATCGGGATTGCGTATCAGCGGACCCAATTGCCTAGGCTTGGCCAATGTGAAGGACGACATCTGGGTTAGCGCCTCATCCCGGGGCGCCGAAGGGCTTGGCGGGTCAGTGGGCCTGGTCTGTCAAAGCGGCGCTTCGGCCTTCGGTCCCTTCTTGAACCGGGCGGTCGACAGCGGAATCGGGCTTAGCTACATCATCTCCACAGGGAACGAGGCTGACCTGGACTTCTCGGACTTTGTGCGCTACCTGCTGGATGACGATGACACGAAGGTGATTGCCGGTTTCGTAGAGGGATTCAAAGACGCTGGGGAGTTCATCGAAGTTGCCAAATTGGCAGCCCAACGCGGCAAGCCCATCGTCCTGATCAAGATCGGTCGGTCGGAATTGGGCGCAAAGGCCGCCCAGTCTCACACGGCAGCGCTTACGGGCATGGACGCCCTATATGACGCCGCTCTAGCCCAATACGGGGTGATTCGTGTTGCTGATTACGATGAGCTCTTGGAGGTCTGCAACCTCCTGGCTAATTCTCCGGCGCCAGCCGCCAAAGGCCTGGCAGTGGTCTCCCATTCAGGCGGTATAAGTTCACTTACGGCTGACATGTGCGGCCAGGTGGGCTTGGATCTTCCCGAACTAAACGACACCGCCCGGGACGGAATCAATGACGTGCTAAAAGGCTTCGGTTGGGCCGCAAATCCCTCTGATGTCACTGGCTTTGCCAATAGCGATTCCTTCCCGGAGATCATGCAATTCATGGCGGGAGACCCCGCAATGGGCACGCTGGTAGTGGCGAGTTCTGGTGGCGATGCCCAAGCGAAGCAGGTCATTGCCCAACGGGACCTGGCCAAGGAAATGGCCCTGGCATTCCTCTGGACGGGCAGCCGAAGGGAGCCCGCCGGTCTGGACATGTTGAAAAAGGCCCGCATTCCTGTCTTCTACACTCCCAACCGATTGGCTTCCGGGATCCGCACCTTGCTGGACTACCACGATTGGTTGGGCCACCGTGGCCCAACCGGATTCCCTGAATCCCCGGCCATCAGCCCACAGCAGCAGGCGGTTGCCGCTCGCCTGTCAGCCACTGGTGGTATCGCCCTTTCAGAGCACTCGAGCAAGGCATTGCTGGCCGAGTGGGGCGTTCCCATAACCGGAGAGACGCTGGTAGAGAATGCCGACGATGCTGTAAGGGCTGCTGGCGAGATCGGCTATCCGGTTGTATTGAAAGCCGATGTGACCAACATGCCCCACAAAACCGAGGCTGGATTGGTCATGTTGGGACTTCATGACGAGAACGCGGTGAGATCAGCATACGAAACCATAGTGTCTATTGCGGCGGCGGCCGATCTGGGAGGCGGGTCTGGATCAGGGACGATGAATGGCGTGTTGGTCCAAGAGATGGTCCGCGACGCCACAGAAGTAATCGTAGGAATCAGCTATGACTCTCAGCTAGGCCCGGCGCTTCTCTTCGGAACAGGTGGAGTGATGGTGGAGGTCTACAACGACGTGGCCCTGCGCTTGTGCCCCATAGACGAAAGCGACGCCCGGGGGATGATCGCTGAGGTGAAGGGTGCACGCCTGCTGCAACGGTTCAGGGGACGGCCAGCCGCCGATGTTGACGCCCTGGTGAAAACACTGGTGCAGGTCTCCCATTTAGGCACCCAACTGGAGGGTAGTCTCGCCGAGCTAGACATCAACCCGCTGATGGTGTTGCCTGCCGGTCAAGGAGTGAAGGCGGCTGACGCCGTGGCGATATTCCGGTCCTAGTCCGGCTCCAGCCAGCCTTTCGTTACCGGTAGGTCGTTACCGAGAGGCTGCTGCCAAGGCGGTTTGTTTCTCGGCGTCTCGCTGCCGGCAGGCCGTTGATGTCGCCATCACTACTTTCGCCCATTCATCCACTGGCACATCGATCATGCGGCCGTGGAAGGGCACCGCTGCGGTTCCTGCGGCGATGGCCTGGGCGAAGACCTCGCGAACCTGGGTGTAAAAGTCCACTTCAGACTCGGTTGGAGTGAAAGCGGTGTTGACCGATGAGATCCAAGAAGGGTGGGGGCAAATAATCCCCTTGAACCCCAGGTTCTTGGAGTCGGTTGCAATTTTGAGCATGTCTTCATCGGGCAACAGACTCGCCATGGCGCCCAAGGGATAGGCGATGCCCACCGGCTGTACACCGGCAGCGGTGCCTTCGATGGCCACACGGCCCCGCGCATAAACGAACGGGTCGTATTCTGGTAGCGGGCTTATTCCGAGTTTGGCTGAAAGATCGCTTTCGTCTATTCCTACTTGGGAAACCCGCTCACCGGCGGAGATGATCTCCCGGACCCGCCAAATGGCATTGGCCGACTCCAATAGCACTATCAGATTCAATGTGCCAGGCTCTATCCCACGCTTACCTTCTAGTGCGCGGAGAAGCTCTGACGCCTGAATCACGTCTTCAGGAGATTCGACCTTGGGCAACATGATTCCGGAGAGGCCTGGCCATACCGAAGCATCTATGTCGGCTTCCATGAACTCTTTGTTGACACGGACGAATATTTCGGCGGCTCCCTTTCCTACTGCCGCAACGGCGTCCTTGACCAATCCTCGGGCACTGGCCTTGAAAGCTGGCACGACACCGTCTTCCAAATCTAAAGTAATGGCGTCTGCGCCGTGACGCCAGGCGCCCTGCACGAACCGGTCATTGGTGACCGGGACCATCAAGTTGGACCTGCGAATAAGGATTGACATCGCCTATTCTCCCACCGCTTCCACACGGGCAACGGCTTCGGCCTTAGCCTGGTCGCGGCGAGCACAGGCAGCGGACCATTCCAGCAATCTGCGGGCCCTGGCGGCTTCGTAACGGTCGATAATCTTGCCGTCGATATCGGCCCATGTTTCCCCTGACACTTCCAACTTCCGGTATTGATCCAGGGTCTGGTGGGCTTCTGCGACTTCTTCCTGAGTCGGAGTGAACCCACGGGTTTGCGGCTCCACCACATTGGGATGAAGGCCACCGCCGACGCGGAAACCGCATTTGCGTGCCGCCTCCGCCTCCCGGAAAGCGCGGTCGGGATCGCCGACACTGCCAGTTGTATTTGCGGTGAACGGTGCGGTATGGGGCTCAAGCCCCAAGGCCCGGGCCGCCAACTCTACCTCGCCCTTGCCGTAGACGAACTGGTCAAAACCTACGAACATCTCAACGCCAAGATCACGGGACATGTCGTACCCGCCGGCACCACCGAATTCTTTGACTCGCGGGCTGGCTGATGCGATGTCGTAGGCGTTGGCCACTCCAACGGATGTCTCGATATTGGCTCCAATCTCCACAGTTCCAGGGCGTATCCCCCGTTCGCGTTCCAAACGGCTGATGATTCGGTCCAGCTTTTCGATCTCCTCTGGGTATTCCGCCTTGGGGTAGTTGACCTTGGACAGGCCAGGCCAAACTATGCCTTCCAGGTCCGCTTGAACCAGGTCGTGGTTGATTCGGGTAAACGCCTCGGCCCCGCCCTTGGTAACGTTGGCGATGGCGTCCTTAATCAGGGTTCTGGCGTAGCCCTTCATGTGTTGGGGCACCGAATCTTCCAAGTCCAGGTTGATGAAGTCGCAACCCCGCCGCCACGCATTGTCCACGAACCTGGGGGTGACCACGGGCATGGTTAGGCCCGAGCGGTGCACTCCTATCTCTTCAGCCATTGAATGAATCTCCCACTAGGTGAAACTAGGGCGCTGGAACCGGACGCCCGGCTTGAGCGTCGGCCTTGGCTTGATCATGGACCGCGATCTTCGAGGCCCGGTCGATGGTCGCCTGAGCTTGAAGCGAGGCTCCCGCATCGAAGATCCGGTCCGCGATGCGTATTGATGCCGCACCTTCCGTAACGGCGGCCTGATATTGTTTCAGTAACTGACTAGCCTCATCTACCTCTTGAGCGCCGGGAGTGAATCCGCTATTCAGGGGTTCCACCTGGTTCTCCAAGACGCAGAATGAACCCTTAAAGCCAACGGCCCGGCCTCGAATCGCCGCATTTGACGTGTTTTCCGGCGTGGCTAGGAGTCCACGGTCTGGTTCGCGGCACCAAGCGCCGTAGGGTTGAACCCCGACTGCTCCAGCCACCGTGATAAGCCGCTGCATCAGGTACTGCATGAGATGAATCTCCCCCGAAGGCTCAGGGCGCAGGTCCATCACCAACTCGGCCCGGCCCAAGGTCAGCCCGGAGATTCGAGGGCTGGCGGTCGCGATCTGAAATGCGTCTTGGTTGGCCTGTGCCGTCTCTAGAGAGGCGACGATCTCCAGCGCGCCGGAGAGTATTCCACGTTCGTCTTCAAGTTGACTCAATAAGGTGTCGGCTTCTTGAATCTGGGCTATCGACTCCAGATGCGCTATGACAATCCCGGTCAGTTCCGGGCAGACACAGGCATGGAGGTCGGCATATAAAAGTTCACTATCCACCTGCACGAATACTTCGGCGCCGCCTTCCCTGAGTTCCCGAACTGTCTCGGCGATGCCCTCCCTGGCCGATGGTTTGTCTCTGTCGGAAACAAACTCCACCAGATCAAGCAATACCACGTCGGCATTGGATTTAGCGGCAGTCACCGATCTCTCTTTCTGGGAGGCGGGCACAAGCAGCCATGACCGCCGGATTTTTTGAGGCAGAATCGTGTTGGTCGTCATTGCAGCAGGTAAACCTGAACCGCTCTTGGAATGATCAGACGCAAGCCAATGAGCGGTGTTTGGATGAGGATTGTTGGTCTCAGATGATTCAGCGCGTCTAGCCGGTGGGGATTGTAACCCAGGCTCCCTGGCATGACAAGAAACGTTAAGTGGCAAGTCGATTCGGGCATTGGCTACCCGTTTGACCTACCGCCTTTGGGCAATCGACTAAACGTCAATCCGATAGACCCTGACTGCCGTGTCATGAAACATGGCCGCGCGTTCCGAATCCGAGTAGCTTTTGGAAAGCAGCTTGAAGGCATTACACATCACGTTGTAGGAAAACGACACCTTGTCGGGCGGGAAGTTGCTCTCGAACATGCATCGGTCGGGCCCGAATTTCTCGATGCAGTAGGTCAGCCACGGCGACATGGCCTCGGCCAATTCCTCTGATCCGATGGGAATCTCCCTGGTGTGCCAGCCAAAACCCCACCGGGGCATGCCCAACCCGCCTAGCTTGACTGTGACGTTGGAACAGGCTGCAACGGCGGCCATGCCGGCCTGCCATTCCGCCAAGACCTCGGCGTCCTTTCCGGCGTAGATTCCGACCCGGTTTCCACCACCGATGTGGTTGAGGATGATGGGCAGGTCAGGCACTGCGTTGGCAAAGTCCGCAAGCTCAGGCAATTGGGGGAAGGAAAGCATCATATCCAATGACAATCCCATCTGGACCAAGACCTTTGCGCCTTCACGGAATCTGCCGTCGGCCAAGATCCCCTCGGTCTCTCGATTCTCAAATATCGAGTCAGGATTCCAGGAGACGTTGTGGCGGATCCCTCGGAACCGGTTTGGACTGGCTGCCGCTAGCGCGTCCAGAGCTGGCCGCACCTTGTCGGCAAGCTTCAGGTCAGCGTGACCGACTATCGCCGCTGCCGCCCTACTGGGACCATAGATCCCGCTGGCGCTGGCCGCAGCCAGACCCTGCACGAATTCGACTTCTCCAACCGGGCGCAGCTCTTCCGGGCCGTCGGGGCGGTACATCGAATGTGCCTCAACAAATACCGTCGACCGAACGTTGTGACCACTGTAGATATCGGCGTTCAGTTCGTGGATCAGGTAACGCTGGTAAGGGGTGCTACGAGAGCGAAAATCCCAAAAATGGTGATGGGGATCACAGATGGGAATCTCAGGTTCAAGGGTCGGTTCATCGGTCAATGCCAGCCAATCGTTTCCACCGAATGCCATGATCTTGCCTCCGCTGTTCTGGTTTGCGGCTCGATAATATCACGTGTTCGATGTCCGCTAATCCGCTGCAATACATAGACTAAAGCGTGTGCATCTCGAGTTTGAGTTTCACACCGGTCTGGTTTATCACATAAACTGCACCTAAACTACACCCGCTGTTACAAGAATTTTATAGACGATTCGGAAGTTGACCAAGGAGGCCGAAATGCCATTCGGAGGCAATGACTGGCTGGCGCTCACACAGGAACCCACACTTGAGCCGGAGATTCCGATCTGCGACCCACACCATCATTTTTGGGATTTTCGCGCAGCACGCATTCCATACCAAAGATATCTACTGCACGAGTTGTACGCCGACCTGAACAGCGGCCACAACGTGCGGTCCACGGTGTTTGTCGAGGCGAATTCGATGTACCGGATAGATGGACCGGAAGAGATGCGTCCGGTGGGCGAGGTCGAATTTGTTCAAGGCCTGGCCGCTGCCGGGGCCACCGGCCTATATGGCGAAGCTAAGGCGGCAGCGGCCATCGTGGGGCATGCCGATCTACACCTGGGAGACGGTGTCGCTCCAGTGCTGGAAGCCCTACAGGCAGCCAGCCCCAACCGGTTCAGGGGGATCCGTCACGGTCTCACCTGGGATCCGCATCCTGACATAGCGAACAACCGATGGGATCGGAAAAGTCAGCTATCCGAAGAAAGATTTCGGGCTGGCGCTAGGGTTTTGGCCCGCATGGGTTTGTCATTCGATGCTTGGATGTATTTTCACCAGTTGCCAGAGTTGGTGGAATTCGCTCAGGCGATTCCCGACCTGACCATCATCCTCAACCACATAGGGGGCGTGCTGCGTGTCGGCCCCTACGCCAACCGCGATGAAGAAGTCCTGCCTACCTGGAGAGAGGGTCTTGCCGCGGTAGCCAAGTGTCCCAACGTCGTCGTTAAGCTTGGCGGGATCGGCCAGCCTCGGACCGGTTACAACTGGTCGGCCGGAGATATTCCCATCGGGTCGGAGGAACTGGCCGGACTCATGGCGCCGTACATGAACTACTCCATCGAACAGTTTGGACCCGACCGGTGCATGTTTGAGAGTAACTTTCCACCCGACAAAGTGGGCCATTCCTTCAACATCCTGTTCAATGGCTTCAAACGCCTGTCCAAGGGTTACTCGGACTCGGAACGGGCCGCCATGTTCCAGGGCACCGCTGAGCGGGTGTACCGCGTAAACGGATAGAGTTCGGGACGGCTATTCGGTCAATTGGTGGAATCAAAACGGCCTTAACGGCGAAACGGGGCCATTCTGATTCTTTGTGTCGGACTAAAGTTCTGCTTCCACTCGCCGACGAAAATCCTCTCCAGCCAGGCGCATCAGGCCTTGGGAGGAGACGGTGATGAAATTGGCGCCCAGCTTGATGAACTCGGCCACACCAGCGGCGTCGGCCGGGGAGTTGCCGCCTGCTCCCACGTGCTTGCCCGAGCCTTTGATCTTGGGGATAACCTGGCTCATCAGGCCCCTTACTGCGGCGGCCCCAGGATTTCCCATGCTCTGGCCCAGATCACCGGCGGCCACGTGAAGCACATCCACGCCTGGCACTTTCAGAATGGCGTCCAGATTATCGACCGCTTCGGTTTCCTCGACCATGGGAATGACCAGGACATTTGAGTTGATCCAAGTGGCTGACTCCTCCCTGGAAACGCCAACTCCGTAGTCATGGGCGCGCCCACCCGCCACACCTCGGCGGCCTTCAGGGTAGTAGCGCGCTGCCAGGGCCACCGACTCAGCATCTTTCGCAGTATTGATATGTGGCACGATGATTCCCTGCACTCCCCGGTCCAGGAACCTCAAGATCGTGGCGTCAGCATGGTCTGGGATGCGGGCGATGGGGGTTATTCCGAAAACCTCGGCCGCCCGGACCATGTGCTCCACCTGATCCAGATCCATCGGACCATGCTCGCAATCAATCATCACGAAGTCATAGCCGATGGCGCCAAATATCTCGACGATATCGGGGGCGAAGCGGCTAATGATCGCGCCATAGACCACTTTGCCTTCTGCTAACTTTTTCTTAGTCGTGTTCTCTCGCATGGCTGGTTGGTTTCCCTCCAAGAATCATTTATGCTCATATTATATGAGCAACGCCATTCGCGCGGTATTTCTAGATTTCAGGCTCAAACACTTGACAACCTATTGCTCCGCATGCTAACATAGCGGAGCGTTCTCAGAAATCACTGAAGCGTTCTTTTTTTGCCCATCGAATTCGGTTAATCGAAAGCCCCTCAGGTGAGGGGCTTTTTCTTTCTGACCTTATCGGCCGGTTCGTCTGCTTGCCTTATCCGAGTGGCACGCGATGAGCGTACTCTAGCCGAGGTTTCCCGGCCATAGTACGCCCAATTATTTCCCGACAGCCTTGGGAAAAGTTGAGATGCGGCAAACGATGGCTGTTGGGGCGGAATTAGTCCGGGATCTCGGCGACCATACCTTCGCCGAGTTCGACGTCCATGGTGCACAAGACTTGTGCTACCAACAGGTAGTGGCCGACCAGCACAGCCAAGTGCAAGGTGTCCTGCTGGCCAAAGCGGTCGACCAGGGCCTTGTAGGTGGCGTCTTTGACTTTGTGGTCGCGCAGCAGCTCGTGCACGTAGCCGACTAGCAGAGCTTCGTCACCAACAAGGCCCGCAGGGGCTGTGCCGTTGGCGATGACCTTGATGGTCGCGTCGGAGACTCCAGCATTGCGGGCCAATTTGGCGTGAGCAGAGAATTCGTACTGCGAATGCATCTCCCTGCCAGCGGTTATGATCACAACTTCTTTGAGAGCCTCGGGGATGCCGAAGTCAAAGCGCACAAAGGCGCCGGTATCTGCGACGCGGGCCGCCAACTTGGGACTGTGCAGCAATACCCCATAGGGGCCACGGATGCTGCCTCGGCTGCCCACGATGGAGTCGAAATACTCAAGCTCGTCGGGTTTTAATTGTTCGCGGGTTACGGCGGGTAGTCTAGCCATTTGGGTTTCTCCTGTGTTTTTTGAGTTTGGTTGTTGGTTGGTCCGGGCGGGGGTTTTGGCCCCCATCCTAGCCTTCCCCCGTTCTTCTGCGGAAGGACGGGGGAAGGGACTATTGGTTGCGATTTGGGCGATCTAGCCTTTCTTGACGGCGGGGACCGGGTTGCCGGGGATGTTTACTTTTACAGAGCCCAGGTGGTTGCGGCTGGTGAAGTACAAAGTTTTCCAGTCGTCGCCGCCAAAGGCCAGGTTGGTAGTGGCAGTGGCGCCATGGTTGATCATTCCCAACTTCTTGCCGGTGGGGTCCATGATGTACAGCCCGCCTGAGCCACCGCAGTAGATGTTGCCTTCGATGTCCACCTTCATACCGTCAGGCACTCCGGACTCGCTGCCAGTGAGATCGGCGATCACCTTATCGCTCTGCTTGGCCAGAGTGCCGTTGGGCTGAAGCTCAAACGAGCGGATGTGGCCTCTGCGGGAATCGTTGATATAGAGGATGCTCTCGTCAGGAGAGAACATCAGGCCGTTGGGGACGACGAAATCGTCGACCAACAGGCTGATCGTCCCCAGGTCCGGGGTGACCCGGTAGACACCGGAGAAGGTCAGGTCATATTGCTCGGGCGGCAGGGGGCTGGTCCAGGGGTCCGTAAAATAGATGCTCCCATCCGACTTCACGACCACATCATTGGGCCGGTTGAGTCGGCGTCCCTGGAAGCTGGCGGCGATAACCGTGACGCTGCCATCCGCCTCCTGGCGGGCGACTCGCCGGCTATCGTGCTCTGCGGAAACCAAACGTCCCTGCCGGTCGCGGGACAGGCCGTTGGCGCGGTTGGTCGGTTCTTGGAACACGGTGGTGTCTCCACCAGGCACGTGCTTCATGCGCTTGTTGTTGTGGATATCGCTGAACAGCAGGTAGCCGCCCTCTTTCCACCAGAGCGGTCCTTCGGCTGGGCCCTGGTCGCCGCCGAATCCGTCTGCCAGGTGCAGGATGGGCTCGTCCGTGGAGATGATCTTGGATAGCTCCGGGGCAAACTGTTCTATGGGCATGTCCCCCTCCTCTTGATCGAGATTTTGGGTAATGGTTGCCTGTCGGGAGTCTGAAATGACTGGGGCATTATAATACGAAATCCTGGTGGGCGGGCCGGGCCTCAGCTTGTGGCTCAGGGCAATCGCATCTCATAGGGATAACACCTTGAGAAGGTAGTCTTCATCCCAACCGGCCCTCAGT
>JAQBXL010000161.1 GCA_027624135.1 Chloroflexota bacterium | reverse complement strand
GAAACGTTCACCCCGGAACCCCATAACTGCCTGGTCAAGACACACGACAGGTCCGTTCAATTGAACGGCCAACCGTTCAACCCTGGCTTGGATTGACCGCCGTTGACCCCACACCCTTTCCGCCCTACAGTGGCCGACACTTTCAAGTTGGAGGTCAATCATGGCGATGAAATGGGGCGCCGCCGGGCTGGCGGTTGCCGGACTCCTTCTACTCTCTCCGAAAGCACGCAAGCACATCGGAGATTTCCTGAATAGCCTGGCCGAAGCAGCAGAGCGGGATAAGCAGCGCAAGGAGGCCGAGCGTCGCGCCGCCGAGTTATCGGCAATAATGGACCAGATCAAACTTTCCCCACCAAAGACGGAACCGGCTCCCAAAAGCCAGGTTACACCCGAACTGGTTGAGCCGGACGCCCGCTGGCGGGATGTGATCATCTCACCGTCGGTGGTCCTAGTCTTGGGCAAGCGCGGCAGCGGCAAGTCCGCCCTGGCCTACCGGCTCTTGGAGTTGTTCCGATACCGGCTTACGCCTTTCGTGGTGGGCGCTCCTCCGCAGGCTGCGAAGCTCCTCCCCGAATGGATCGGCATCGTGCCCACCGTCGAGGACCTTCCCCCCGATTCCATCGCCGTCGTTGACGAGGCCTACATCCACTTCCATTCCCGAGTCTGGCGACGACGCTCCCGGACGTACTGCCGGATCGTGGACTCCGCCACGGGCCATGCCGGCCGCTCCTTTTGGAGCCGGACGTAGATGCGATGGGCCGTGTGCCGCTGCTTGCGCGGCGCCCTGCGGTCCGCCTCCAGGATGGCCTCAACGAAGTCGGCGACCGGCCCCATGCGTGGCCGTGCCCGGCTTGGCGCCGGCTTCTGCTCGGGGACCGCGCTCCCCAGCGCCTCCCGCACCAGCCGCCGATGCACTCCTAATTTGCGCGCGACGCCTTGGATCGTCCCAACCCCAAATTCGTACTCCCGTCTTATTGCCTCGAATAATTCCACAGTGGCTCTCCTCCTTCGCACGTCGCCTCCCTACCAACTTAACTCTCCCTGGTAGGGTAGGCTTTGCTCAGTGGAGGTGGGCCATTCCCGCCCATCGAAGTGGGCCAATCAAGAGTATCAAACGCAAACGTCTCTTTTGCGGTCGTGTCGTAGGCTCTAACAAGGGTTTCCTCTGGGGTTGGGGACTTGCTCCAAGGCTGAACGCGATTACTGCCACTATCGCCGCAGCCGTGGCAATGCCGACTGGTAACGGCCAACGCAAGGAACTCCGGCGGGCGGCTGGCAAATCGGCCTTGACCTGTTCCAGCCACTCGCGCCGTGGTTCTCTGGCCGCAACTGAAGGAGCTAGCTCTCTCGAAAGTCGGACATCCAGCCTACGGAGCGCCTCGATTGCGTCCTTGCAGGTTACACACGACTCCATATGACGTTCGAACCCGACGCGCTCTTCTCCTTCGAGTACCCCTGCGAAGTAGTCTTCGACTCGATGCTCCGCGCTCATCGTCCCTCCCCCAACTGTCGTGCGCCAAAGGTGTGACTGATGCCACCGGTAGTCCATCGGGCAACGTGATGGCTTGGTGACGCCAATCGCCGAGTCCGGTCAATAAGGCCAAGGGCGGTCGTGCCAGATTGTCGCTCCAAGTCACCGGGCCACGCAGGGACCAGCGCCAAGCGGTGGTGAAGCCAATCCGCAAAGCCCCTGGTGCCGTTAATCCGTTGCTGGGTCGCCGCACGGCGAGGATAGAGACTACCGATGCGAAGAGCTCGTTCTGGAACTGCCCCACAACGGCAAAATACGGCTTAGAGCAACCGTTTTGCCCGACTCTCCACGCACGTTCTCGTGCCTGGCCCCGTGCGGATTCATTGCAAAACCGTCCTCAGGCTCGAACAGGCGTAAAAAATGTCAAGGAATTGACGAAAACCCGTGATTTTCTTGTTCACTTAGTTGTAGCCTAACGGTAGTTTTCGTGCGGTATTCCCGCCCGTAGCAGACCGCGGACCGCTCGGCTGGGGAAGGCGGTCTGTTGAGGCGGCTGGCCCGGGTGAGACGGTGATGGCTCCACAAATCGGTCATAATCATGCTTGTGTAGTAGAATAAGCTACTCGTTTACGGAGGTTGCTGCCTGTAAACTGGGCGCCGGGCCGTCAGGGGATTCCGCAGCTAGGTCGGCCCATGGCACCGAGGGTTAAGAGCAGCTTATCTCGGCCAGTAGTCAGCTCCGCTGGGGTTGTCGGCACCCGTCACCGCCGTGTTGCGGCGCTTTTACTGGGGTATTGGGCAGACTAGGCAACCTCGATCCGAATTGAATGTCTGCCGGGTAGTGTAGGAGTGGAGGAGGGATTAATGGCACCATACACCAGGAAGCAAGGGCAATACCTGGCCTTCATTTACCACTACACCAAAGTCAACGGACGGCCGCCCGCCGAGGCGGATATTCAGAGACTATTCCAGGTGACACCGCCCACGGTACACCAGATGGTTCTTGCGCTGGAAAGGCGGGGCTAATCGCCAGAGTGCCGGGGCAGCCTCGCACACTCCAAGTGTTGTTGCCCTTGGAAGAGCTACCGGCGCTAGAGTAGGGAGGAACCCCGGATGAGAAATTTGGTCCTGGTCGGAGATTCGATATTCGACAATGCAGCCTATGTCGATGGTCCGGATGTCCGCGCTCAAGTTGAAACCAAGATGCCCGACGACTGGACCGTTTCCCTCCTTGCGGTCGATGGCAGCTACATCCTCGATGTCCCAGGCCAACTGGACCAGCTACCGAGCGATACACAGAGACTGGTCGTCAGCACTGGCGGCAACGACGTGCTGGTGCAAACAGAAGTGCTAGGTGATGCGGTGACTTCAGTCGGTGAAGCCCTTCTCCTCCTGGACGAAGCCGTCGCCCAGTTTCGGGAAGACTATTGCGAGATGTTGGAAGCGGTGTTGGCAACTGATATCCAGTCGTTTGTTTGCACCATCTACCGCCCCAACTTCCCAGACGGGGACCTCCAACGCATGACCTCGACGGCCCTGGGGCTGTTCAACGACGTGATTATCGAAGAAGCTTCCTTGCGCCTACTGCCTATCCTCGATATCAGGGCCATATTCACGGACGGCGGTGATTACGCTAACCCCATCGAACCCTCTGTTCAGGGAGGGGAGAAGCTGGCTAACGGGATTGTCGAGATGATAAGTAATTCAGGCTCACATCAGGGTTATCTTCATGGGCGACGGTAATCACACTAACCCTATTTGGCGTCAAATTCTGGTGGTTCTTGTGCGGGCATATTCGATCATTCGGTTGAGAGGATTCTGGACCGGGAGTTGTGGGAGGTAGCTCAATCGGCCCTCGGCTCTCCCCTTCCGAATGCAGAGTGGAGATTCTTGATGTTTCAGGTAAATAGTTTGCTATGAACGAACGCAATCGTCTTTATATATCTATTGAAGCATCGAAGGTCCTGGGGAAGTCACTCAAAGACACACTCCTCAAACACCTAAGAGCGTTCCCTAAGCCTGCCAAACCAGAATCCCAATTGGCTAGAATCTCTGCCGTATCAAACGCAATCTTGGCGTCAGATTTCTCCCAGAACATGGAGTCGTGGTTAACCAAGACGTTCAACGAGGGTATCCCTTCCATTTACGACAAGTCAGCGGATGCCGTCTACAACGCTACTCATATTGGCGGCTCGCAGCTACATAGGCTGCATGACGGAAGCCACACGATCTGGGGAATGTGGGATAAGGTTCAAGAAGCATCGCCTGACGACAATCCTCTCCAAGAGGTCTTGGGGTTCCTGACGGCTTATGGGAAGGACCTATCCTCGCACGTCGGAATGCCCTTGTTCGGGATGAGTAGGGACACCTACCAGACCCTTTCCAACTCCCTCAGCGACACGTTCAGTATTCCAAAACCCTGGCTCCAGGACCTGCTCCACGTAAACGCCGTTGAGGTTCTAGGAACATCGGTCGCAACGATCGCTCTGGCGTTGCGATGGGACAAAGCCACAACGGAGGAATTCTCTCGTTTAGCGGCAAGTTTGGGAATTTCATCCATCGTAAGTGCCAATCCTCTTCTCGGAGTAGTCACCCTCGCCGCCACAGCAAAGGCATTCTGGCATCCAGAGAAGGATGGAGACTACGGCGAGGTTGTGGAGGGGTTAGCAAAAGGCGGCATAGGCACAGGACTGTTCCTCGCAACATCCGCGGTAGCCCCAGGCCCAGTCTGGACTGGAATGTTGGCTGGCCTGTGTGTCGGAGCCGTAGTCAACCGGGCCACATCTAAAGTGCACGCTTCGGATGTTAGTGAATTCATCAGCCGAACGATGAAGAGAACCGTCATCAGTGAAGATTCTACAGACATCGAGAATATCTAGAACCGACTCGCAGTATCTAATTTAGGACCGCTCGAATGACGACAGGGATGTTTATCCTCCGGCCTGTAGGCGTTCAGCGATAATGGGAAACTTTTAAGGGGAGAAAACATGGGGGTGGTGTTGGGTTTGGACTCCTGGTGCAGGAACAAAAGTGTCCCGCTTTTGCCGGTTGCCAACACCGGGGAATGTCCTTCACTTCGGACGTTAGAGGCTGCGCGTTGCAGACTGTCCGTTGG
The DNA here is from genome assembly GCA_027624135.1 of Chloroflexota bacterium. Classification (GTDB taxonomy): domain Bacteria; phylum Chloroflexota; class Dehalococcoidia; order Lucifugimonadales; family UBA3495; genus UBA9611. The sequence goes on along the minus strand of JAQBXL010000161.1, from coordinate 788 downwards.
TGGATACCCCCTGCACGGCAAAATCCTGAAGTGCTTTGCGTTCTTCCACCTTGAGCCAGAAGGTCTGTAGGTCCCTGTTTAAGGCGTGAACACTGGCCCAGTGGTTGCCTCTCCCGCCGCATATGGGGCATCTCGACCTGATTTTGCCCAGGAGCCGCCCGACAGTGGCGCGGGATATTGGTATGTCATACTTGCACATCTCATTCGCCAGCTTACCGGCTCCCCAGGTTGGATGTTCTTGATTCATCTCGGCTAGCACCATGACATCGTACTCTGATCGGGTGGACTTCCTGGTGCGGTGAGGTTTCCTAGATTTTGACCGCAACGGTTTCGAAGGACTATCGGGATCGTACCGCTCAAACCATTTATAGAAAGTGGCTCGTGTGATTCCGAACTCCCGGCAGGTCTGTGAGATATTCCGGGTCTCATTGTAGGCCGCCATCCAACTGCGCCGATGTTTCGAAGAATAGTCCATCGATCGCTTCCGTTTGCTCATGATGTTGGTGAGCCGTATGACTCTTTTACATCATATACAATATGCGGGGAGTTGGCAACATCTTGGATTGGTTCGTGGAACAGGTAAAGGCGTGACATAGATGACCGCCGTGATACCCTTGCCACGCACAAACACTTTCCAGTCCGGGTGAATCTTCGGCTACCAATCAATCTCCGCTCATGTCACCATCCAGCAGATTTCAACTAGCCCCTGACCTCCATATCTGCCGCATCCTGAACGGCATGTGGCAAGTGTCGGGTGCCCACGGCCGCATCGACCCGGACCGGGCGGT
>JAQBXL010000160.1 GCA_027624135.1 Chloroflexota bacterium | reverse complement strand
CTGAGGGCCGGTTGGGATGAAGACTACCTTCTCAAGGTGTTATCCCTATGAGATGCGATTGCCCTGCCGGGCAAGTATGGTAGGGTGTCCAGAAACACATAGTTTTGAGGTACCATATGGTCTGGAAGTTTCTGTCTCGAGAAATTTCGAATATCGCTGACCGAGGGGCCAGGATCATTGCCCAACACCAAATAGGCCACAAGCTGTTGTTCGCCAGAGGAACCCTCCATGGACTGGACGATTTCTTGCTTGATTGGCGCAAAATCCGACAGCGCACTTTCGACCTCGACAGACTCAACCCTGTAGCCTTTAATTTTGATCTGAGCCGGGATTTCCCAAATCAAACTGACTTTCCTGGCTATAGCTCCCTCTGGGATACCGCCAACTGTAGTTCCGCATTCCAAGGATGTCAAAACCAAATGCAAATGGCACTTGATTAGGCGGTAGATCAAATCAGTTAGACGAATTACAGAACAGAGTTTTTAGCCATATGGGAAATGTGGGCTAAATCATGTTAGCCCAGTGGCTCCGCGATACCATAGAACCATTAGCGTAAAATTCCGCCCGAAATAAGAGCACATAACTGTACACGTTTTGCTTGGGTCTGCAGGCACGTTAGCACAGCGCTAAGGTCTAGATGCATGCAAAGCAGGTGCTCTCCCCCTGATCTATGTGTTGTGTAATGTCAATGTGAGCGCACCTTGCCAGACCCTTCTCCTTCTGCGGAAGGATCAGGGTGACATTTTAGTAGCGTCTCTCGGGCTCAATATTGGCTGCGGCGGCTACTTTTGAGGCAAGGCCGTATCGAGGGGGAAGGTTAGGATGGGGGTGAAAGGCTCTCAGCCAACCACGTTCTTCTTGGCAGAGACAGCCCCCTCCCTAGCCCTCCCCCGTGCCCGAGGGAGGGATTTGCTGTCGCGGGAAAACTCCCTACTTGCCCTGCTTGATCCAGTCGGCCACACGCTCTCCGATCATCATGGTGGTGACGTTGGTGTTGGCACGGATGCAGTCGGGCATTATCGAGGCGTCTACCACCCGCAAGCCCTCCATACCGTGAACCTTGCCGTACTGGTCGACCACGGCCATGGGGTCGGATGACGGCCCCATCTTGCAGGTGCAAGATATGTGCTGGGAAGTGCTCACCTCCCGGTACAGGAATTCGTCCAGCGCCTCATCCGAGGCGAGTTCGGCGTCCGTTGGCTCGATTCGCTCCGCGATAATGTCTTTGAAGGCCGGGTCTTCACCCAGGGAAACACAGATGCGGACTGTCTCCCGGAGGCGCTCCCGGTCAAACTCCTCATCCAGATAACGGTAGTCCAAGAACGGTTGGACCTTTGGGTCGGCGGATTGAAGCCGCAGTTCTCCGGCCCCGGCCGCCAGTTGGATACCGCTGCTCATGCGGATACCCAAAGGCATCATCCGGTCGCCTCCCTGATTGATCCTCCCGGTGGCGAAGGACTGCATCGAAACCTTCATGTCGTTTCGGAGGTCCGACCCGCCTGCGGTGTAGCGGAGGGTTGCCTGAATCCGTGGAGCGTTTCCGTCCAGCTCAACCTCAGGCTTGGTGCGCCAGGTTACGAAGACCAGTGGATGGTCGCGCATGTTTTGGCCCACGCCCGGTACGTCGTGGACCACCGGAATGCCAAACTCTTGTAGCTGCTCTGCCGGCCCAACGCCAGACAGCAGCAGGGTATGGGGTGAGCCGATCGCTCCCGAGCTCAAGATTATCTCCGAGCCTTCAACCTTGAAAGTCTCCCCGCCGCTCTCCACTTCCACGCCGGTGGCCCGCTTGCCTTCGAACAGGATGCGTTGGACGTGGCAGTTGGCCCGGATGGTCACATTTAAGCGATGTCTGATCTGGTCCAGATAGCCCAGCGCCGTGCTCATGCGGATGCCGTTGGGGTTATTCAACGGCGTCGGGCCCACTCCTGTTGAATCAGGGTTGTTGTGGTCGGGAGCATCAGGGTACCCGGCGGCCCGGCAGGCCTGGTAGAAGGCCTCGGTGGCTGGATGCCAGGTGTCCCGGGCGAAGCGGTGCATCACTATCGGCCCTTCGGTGCCGTGGAAGTCGTCACTGAAATCGGTGTCGGTCTCTATCTTCCGGAAAAAGGGTAGGCAGTCCTGGAATCTCCACTCGGTGTTGCCCATCTCAGCCCAGGAATCGTAGTCTTCAGGCACGCCCCGCAGGAAGACCTGGCCGTTGATGGCGCTGGAGCCGCCAGTGACCTTGCCCCTGGGAACCAGCATCTCAGGGGATTTCTCCGTCGCTTTGCCGACGAACTGCCAGTTGTGGTCGCTGACCATTATGTCAATCTCAGTGGCGTAACCGAACTTCACTTCCTCGGGCAGTTGCTCGAAATCCGGGTAGTCCGGTCCAGCCTCTAGGAGCAATATATTCTTGCTTGGGTCTTCGGACAGTCGGGTTGCAACGATGGACCCGGCCGAGCCTGCGCCCAGGACTATATAGTCGTATTTCATATCCCCTCCGTATCCTTCCGCGCCGCGTTGAACGCGCTGCGGAAGGGCTAGCGATTCTTGCTAATGCCAGGGCGCTTTAGAACAACGCGTCTGGGGTTTGAATGCCCTCGAAATCTTCCTCAGACGCAGGATTCTTCAACGTGATGCCGAGATCGGTCTGCATCAGGTGGTAGACCTGTTTTAGATGGTGGGTGCTGTGACTGAGGATGATGTTCAGGAGTTCCAGAACCGTAACTTCTCCGCCGTAATGAGCGGGCACCTCACGGTCAAAAGCCTCGTTGTTGCCGCTGTTAAGGAACGCGACGATATCGACGCGAACCTTGTCACCGTACTCAGCCATCTCGGCAGCGGTGTAAACCGGCTCTAGCCGGTTGTCAGAGGCCCGCATGTCCTCTTGGCTCATGCTGCCCACCTTGTGGCTCAGGTAGGCCACCTCGGGGAACGACATGATGTGGAGAACGGTTTTTCGCAGCGTCCACGGACGCCATGGCACTTCGGCGTCCAATTGCTCCTGGGTGAATTGGCTGGTGGTCCGAACCGCTGCGCTCAGAATCTTCTCGTATTTCTCAGCCAACCACTCTGTCTTGCTCGAAAGATCGACCTTCACATCAAGTTTGAGCGCGGGAATCAGCTTCTTGGGGAAGTAGCCGATGATGACCTCTGTGTCGTCGATGATGGTCACCGGCAATGCTTTTATCCCCCGGCTGCGCAGATCTTCCAATGCCTTTTCGTCTTCCAATACGTTGTGGTGCTCATACTGAACACCGTTGGACTGTAGGAGTTGCTCCAAAGTCCGGCAGCTGAATCAACCAGGTTGCGTGTAAACGTGGACGTTCATAGCATCCTCCAGTAACCTAGGCGGTCGTTTTAACTTGAATGGCCTTTTCAGACCCATCCAGGCCTGAAAATTCCATCGCTATCCTAACACGAGATCAGGCACCAAGTTTAGGCCGTATCTTCAAAGCGCGATTTTGGGCCATATCGGGCCCGTTTTATTGGTTCGCGGGTCTTGAGCCAACGGGGATGCTTGCCCTTACTTTTCCCCTATGACAGACTGGATTAGTGCCTGTCATACTGATTGCGCGCAACTTGGCGCGTTTCCCAATCCCTTTCCAGATCAAAGAAAGGGTCGCGTCTTGAAACGGACAGTGGCGTTCCTAATATCGGCAGCGATCCTGATCGCCATGGCCGGATGTTCTCAGTCTGTCGGAACGGATGCTCCGACAGTTGTCCCGACCAATGTCAGCCCCACGTCTGTGGCCCAAGCCCACACGCTGAGACCAACTGACACGTTAGCTCCGACACCAACTGCAGCGGAGCCCACGTTACCGCTGCCCACCACAACCGCCCAGCCAACGGCTACCCCACAGCCAACCGTGACGCCGACGCCGGCGCCCACAGCAACTCCGCCGCCGACCCCACGGCCAACAGCCACGCCAGTCCCTCCTCCCCCAGAGGCAACCCAATTCGATCTGGGCGGCGGAGTGATACTGAGCGTTATCCCAGAGGAGCAATCTGCCGGGCGAGACGTCTCGTTCGCCCTGTCTGGGCTAACGCCGTGGCAACCCGTGCGGGTTTCCGTCAGCGACCCCCAGGGCGCATCCACATTGTGGATCACGGTCGAAGACGTGAACATATTGGATCTGAACGGGGTGGAAGCCACGACATACACCATGTACCCCACCGAATCCGGTGTGTTGGATTGGGAGCGATATGCGATTCAAGATGAGATTGGCGATTGGTCGGTCAGCATCGACCTGAATGGCAAGGTTTCATCCACGGGATACTCGTTGAGCAAATACCCTCTGGGCTGCCTAGAAACGGCGTCGGTGGGAGTTGACCTCACGGTGTATTCAGGCTCAGGCTCCCCGATCTACTACTCAGACCTGGTTCCCACCGCTTTGGTGGCCGACCTCCAGGAACACTTGAGCGACACGGCTCTGTTGCTGGGACAGCGGACGGAGACGGAGGTCGGACAGCTTCCCGACGTTTACCTGATGGCCAATCGTGAATTGATGGAACAGGTCGGCTCTGCCACCGGAGTAACCCTTGGTTTTGAAGACGGGTATTACAAGAACTATGGAGCACGGCCCGGCGTTTATATGCGGACAGACCTTCAGGCCACGGTGGTCCGGCGATTATTGACCCACGAATACGTTCATCTGGTCTTTGATGGACTGGCCAAAGATCGGCAACTGCCAGCCTGGCTGACCGAGGGATTGTCCCGGTATTACGAATATGACATCGCTTTATCCGGCACGCGTCCCAACGCCAGCAAACTGCGCCTGTTCACTGACGCCGACGAAGCCCGCGCGGCAGCCCAAGCGGGAAGTTTGTTCAGCCTAAGCGCCCTGGACAAACAGTCAGACTGGAATTCCCGGACCGGCCAACAACAGATATCCCTGCAGTATGGCGAAGCGTACATGGCCGTCCGCTACTTGAACGAGACCTACGGCCCGTTATCGGGTAAAGATGTGGTCCTAGAGATCGGCCGCGGATTCAGTCTGCCAGACTCGATCAAGACCGTGACGGGGGTGGAACTCGCTGTATTCGAGTCCCAGTTCAGGGAATGGTTGAAGGTCTGGGAGGATTCGGACCGGGCGGCCATAGCGCTGTATCTTTCAGCCGTGGAAACTCTCCTTCTCGAACGGGAAGCCATCTCAGATAAGCGGGTAGAAAACTCCGCAATATCGAAAAGCGCTGATCAGGCGGCAATCAGCCGGTTGGCTCTAGTCCGGTCGGCGGAAGTGCTGCTTGATAGCCTGCGCGGTCTATCGCCGCCGGAAGGAACCTTGGCCGTGCACCTAGAAGCGGAAGAATACTTAGAGCGTTTCGTGGAATGGCTCACCCTAGTACTCAGTCAACCGTTGATTCGAAGGATACAGGCGATGGAGTTTCGCCCTGGCATCTTGGACAGTGAACCGCCAATTGATGGCGGCTTGGGCTGCGTTGCGCTCCCGCTCTAGG
>JAQBXL010000159.1 GCA_027624135.1 Chloroflexota bacterium | reverse complement strand
TCTCCCTATGTCACCACGAGCTTACTCCTTCGAATACCTGCCTGGAAGGGGTTTATGGGACAGGCTCTCCATAAGCAAAATTTGAGTTAGTTCAACTATTCTGACGGAGACTGAGGGTCAATTGTTCCCGATAGTAGGGGTTGTCTCGGCTTCGGGGTCTACTAAGAACTGAGCGATTAGCGTTGCCGAGTTGATCTGCGCGTTCCGATGGCGTTGACTGTTTGAAGCTGTGGATGCGCCGTAAATCCTTAGTTGTTCCACTGGCGCATCGCCCTTGTCAATTTACTGATTGGAATCGAGGCGTTCTTGAACTGTTTCGGCCAATGAAACGAGGTCTTCAGGAACTAACAGCGGGCTCTGCCCATCTGGGAGCGTGGTGTGGAAGGAAATGAAGTAGGGACCAACCTGGACTGCAACGACACTGCCGACACCTTGTGAATCCACGGTAAGCAGGTAAGATTCGTCGCCCGCCACTCCTTCCGACACGTCCGAATCTGGATCTGCTGCGTCTCTCAAAGCTCGAATACCCTCCAACGAGGATCGGTAGTGGACTCCTGCGCTCTCCACTGAATCAAATAAGATTCCGGTCAACGTCATGGCCGGACCGGAAATCCGCACCTGGGCAGGGCCTCCCACCGGTATCTCTGGCGTGAGGTACTCATAGATACACATCGCCTTGATACCTAAACCGTTCGACGCAGCGGGCCCAGAATTTGGGTTCGGCTCGCCCATTTCAACGTCGCCGCGCCCTGAAGCGTCCTGCACTTCATTTAGGTCGAGCAATCCGCTGCACGATTCAAACTGGGCCGTGGCAGCCTCGGAGTTTGAACCGCTCGCAGCCGAGCTTTTGTCGTCGCTTGGAGTGGGGTCGCTGGATCCTGAGCTGCAGGCAGAGACCAATCCGATCAGCAGGATGGCGAATAATATTACTGATTTTCTGGTCATTTCCAAACCTACGCCGTGGCTTCGGCCAGTATACGGTCTGCATGGTGGCGACGGGCAATTGTTCGATACCCTTCCCTGCTCATTGCCTTGGCGGAATTGGGTTGTGCCGATTGCGGAAGTGATATCGGCAACCCGGATGGTCCAGCCATTAGGTCTTTGTAGAAACCACGTTGCATGCAGGAAAGGTATGGACCGTATTGGTCGCTGCAGGTCGCTAAGTCGCCGTTGCACGGTGGACATTTTTATCGACGGTGGCGGTGAAGCCATCGAATTCTACCAGACGGCATTCGACGTCTGGGAAATGGAGTTTTCGTAAATGGTCAGGGTCTTTTGCTTGCGGCCACTGGCCCTCAAAGCTAGAATGAAACTGGGAATCACGTCTTCATCAGAGATTGGTTCGCGATTGAAATTAGGCGCATTAACTCCGAACTAGATGATCGCGAAGTCATTGCAGGCCTCCCGAAACAATCAGGTTTAGCTTCGAATAAGTGCACCTAACCGTCAAATCATAAATCGGGGTGTAGCCCAGCGGTAGGGCGCCTGCTTTGGGAGCAGGAAGTCGGGAGTTCGAGTCTCCCCACCCCGACCACCAGCACGGCCGGGTTTTCATGCCGTATTTGGCGTGATTTTTTCCTGTTAACATCTAGTCCCACGGCGTCGACAAAAATATACTTAGGGCTGTACCGGCTGTGTGGCCCGATTTCTGATAAGAGGATATTTTGACCTTTGTTGTTACCAAACCCTGTATCGGGGTTAAAGATGCCTCCTGTGTTGAGGTTTGTCCGGTACGCTGTATCACCACCACGGATGATGCAGAGATGTACTTCATCGACGCGGGCACCTGCATCAACTGCTCTTATTGTGAGCCGGTCTGTCCGGTGAACGCGATATTCGACGAATTCAAGATGCCTTCAGACCAGCGTGAGTATCTGCGTAAGAGCCGGGATTTCTACGCGAATAATCCCTAGTGCCGAATAGAACGGATTCTTCCGAATTCGTTATGCCCGTCGCGCTGGTTTCCACCCACTGATGCCTCTCCCGTAGGTTCGACTTAGCATCGTCCCTGTGACACCCTTTTATGTATGGTAGTCTCGGGGGAATCGTCGCTGATTTTTAGAATCATCGGGCTGGCCGGTTTGATCGCTGGCCTGGTTCTGTTTGTCCCGTGGCCCTCTGGAGTTAATGCCCAGGAACTGGACTTCGGCGAGAACGGCGGGTCCGAGTCCGGCAGCGGCACTTTGGTGAAGTCAGTGCCCCAAGGCGGCCGGGTCGTGATCGGCAAGATTCCTGTGGGCATCAACGATCTGAGCATTGAACTCCAGGCCGAGGCCGACCTGGATATCGAGCTATGGGACGGCGATGTGTTCGTGGTCGGCTGGGAGGCCAACGGCGTCAGGGCGCAGATCTCCAGCGAGACTGGGATCAAAGCTGACTACAACGGTGTAAACATCACCTGGACTGGCTGGAACGGTGCCGGCGGCAACCTGGGCAACGAATCTATCACACTCTCCGGCATCACCAAGAACACCTTTGTGATGAAGGTATTTGGCTACCAGGCGGGGAACGTCAAGGTTGTTTATTCGTGGGCGGGTCAAGGCGTAGACGGTCCCGTTTCCAGTGGCTCGGGCGACTTCTCTAAATTGGTGCCTGAGAACGGAAGGGCTGAGATCGGGATAATCCCGGCAGGGGTCGAGAATCTACGCATCAACCTCACCTCGGTCAACGACCTGGGCATCGAGATCTGGGACGAAAAGACTTTTGTGGTCGGTTGGAAGGTGGACGGAAGCAAGTCATTGATCTACCGCAACACCTCTGTCAGCGGACTGTACAACGGGGTCAGGATCGCCTGGAGCGGTTGGGACGGGGTGAACGGCCGCAAAGGCGACGAGTACATCCGCATCACGGGAACGACCCAGAACCCCTTCGTGATGAAGGTGTTTGGCTATCAGGGTGGCAACGTGGACGTTGGTTACAGCTGGGGTTCAGACACTACTATTCCCGTTGCTAAACCCACTCCGTTGCCCACGCCCACCCCGACGCCAGCCCCAACGATCAGTCCCACTCCCGCGCAGACTCCTACTCCCACGCCGACCCCGGCCCCAACTGTTCAACCGGTTCCCCAGACGGTAAAGACCTGGATCTCGGGATACGACGCTCTTTGGAGTCATGGTCCTAACTGGTCTCCGCCCGGCGTGCCCAACGGCGCAGACCTGATCCTGATCGAAGGGGGTATATCCCATCTCAAGGTTCCCATCGTGGACATCGACTTCACGCTGACGACCGGCACAATCAACATTGGGTTGGTCAACTCGAGGCTCAAGGTGGCGGACGGCATTACCTTTACCAACGACGGGACCATCAATGCTAAAGGCGACTTGTTGAACGAGGGCATTGCGGTCAACAACGGCGTCTACAATAACGAAGCCAACATCGCGGTAATGGGGGAGTCGGCCAGTTTCACCAACAAGGCGGACGGTGTGCTAAACAATGGCTCGGTAGGGTCCAGCACCGGCGTGATCATCAACTCTTGTGGTGGGACCATTATCGATGCGGGGAATCTGGGCGATGTGGTCTCGGCAACTTGCGTTTGGAGCGGGGCTGGCGCCAACCCCAATTGGTCCAACGCGGCCAATTGGGCCAACGGCCGGGTTCCTCCGCCAGGACACCCGGTGCTGATAAATGGGGAGGGCGGCGGCAACGCCACGGTGCTATTGGACGTTGACTTGGATATCCAGTCACGGTCTTTGACCATCGGCTCTGGAGACACCCTGACGATTGGGTCGGGCACCGCCGCAAAAGCCGCGACACTGGCAGTGAAACAACCAGGCGGTTTACTCATCAACAGTGGGACCCTGGCGATCTCGAATTACTCCAGCTTGACCATCGATCCTCTGGTCTCCATCAGTAACATCGGCGGGGCCATAAGAAACGCCTGTCGCGGAAACGCGCCCACCGCCGGTGTGATTGGCCCCCAGGTCGTTCAAGACTCCTGTTTCTGGGACGGCGGCGGCAAGACAGGCAACTGGTCGGAAGCTGCCAACTGGGATTCGGACACGGTTCCTACCTCCAATGACCGTGTGTTGCTCAGCGTTGTCGCTGTTACTGCGGGTGTATCCGGTGTAACCCTCGACCACTCCTTCGACCTCAACTTACTGGGAATTCTCACGATCCCGGTGAATCAGACGTTGAATGTCGGTGATGGCGTTACGCTTCGCATCGCCAATCAAACTCCAGGCGGCTCAATCTGGATCAACGGGACCCTAAACATTAACAACGGCGGCACGCTGCACAACGACCGAACGGGACTGATCTCCAACCACGGGACCATCAATGTCAATAGTGGCGTTCTGAATAACCAAGGCAAATCCCTGGTAAATGAAACTGACGGGAAGATCAACAATGTGGGAGGCCGGATCTTGAACACGTCTGGGGCCAGATTCACCAACCTGGGCACCTTAGTGAACGATGCCGCCTCCGATTTCTGGCACGGCGATGAAGCGACACTGATAAATAGTGGGACCTTCACAAATGCCGGGGTCTTCTACACAACGAGCAAAGCCGGTGCCGTTACCAACGAGTCGGGAGGCAAGTTGGTCAATAGTGGGACATTTAACCAAGGCGGACTCGGCGCCTTTTCAAACCAGGTCGGTTCCCAGATAACCAACTCGGGCCGTATCAATATGCTTGCCGGCCTGTTTGATAACCGTGGCACCGTCGAGAACACTGGTACGCTGGAGGTGTTCCACTTCGGTTCGTACCAGAACTTGGCCGGGAAGTTGGAGAACCAAACTGGTGGCGTATTTTCCAACTCCGGCTCAACCTACAATGGCGGCGGCAGCACGATCAACAACGCAGGGTCGATCGCCAACAACCGGAGCTTGGTCAACGCTGGCGCCATGAACAACCCTTGCGGCGGCACGGTCTCGGGCGCTGTCAGCGGGAATCAGCCGGTTAACACCTGCACGGAATAGTTGATCGGGCAGATTTGGTTGGCTCTCGGCTGCCAGTCTCTGTTTTGATCTAGCCGTTAGCCACCAACTGGCCTTCCGCTCACTCCTGCCATCGTCACCCATTGACTAACCGCTCCCAACGGTTAGAATCTTGCCATCCATCTATTTAGTCGGCGGCTCAGCCGTGTTTTCTGGGGCGCTGAATCATTGATCTGTGGAGATTGCTTGTGCAACACAAACCGCTTGAGGGAAAGATTGCGATCGTGACCGGTGCGGCCAGCCCCCGGGGGTTGGGGCGGTCGATGACCGAAGCCCTGGTCAGAGCCGGAGCCAGGGTGTCGATGATGGACATCAATCAGCAGTGGCTCGACGAAACCTCGAATTACATGCGGGAGATCGCGGGCGACGATTGCGTCATGACCCAGGTGGTGGACGTTTCTTCGATCCAAGAGGCCGAGCGTTCGGTGCAGCGGACTATCGAAGAATTGGGCGGGCTTCATGAGCCTGTCCCGTAGACCTTGCGGTCGAGTGGGTCATTCCGTGGCGGAGCAGTTGTGTTTGACGGGG
>JAQBXL010000158.1 GCA_027624135.1 Chloroflexota bacterium | reverse complement strand
GCTCAGAGTATATTGGTGCCGGGAGAGGGACTCGAACCCACACACCCGTTAAGGTAGCGGATTTTAAGTCTGATTAGACCTCGTTTTTAGTTGTCCGCAGGCGTCCATTCCGTAGCTAATCCGGCCTTGTCCATTCCGTCAACGTCCACCAAGATTCAATGTTGTATGTTGGCTTGGCTGTCAAATTGGCTGTCACACCGTAAGAACATCGCCCATCTTGACGGCCATTTCCCTCTGCGCTTCCTGGAATATATGAGCATAGCGGTTTAGGGTCATAACAATCGTGCTGTGCCCCAATTGCTCCATGACTTCCCGTGAAGTGGCCCCTTGAGAGATTAGCAGGCTAGCACAACTGTGGCGCAAATCGTGGAACCGTTGACGTCTTAACCCGGCCCCTTCCAATATCCGGTAAAACCGGTCCCGAACTACCCGGTCGCTTAATGGTCCACCAGTCGCGGTTGCAAACACTAGGTCTAAACCCTGCCACGATTGCCCAGCCTGTAGCGTTTCCCCCAGTTGCCGGCCTTTATGCGCCCGTAAAGCCTCAACTACGATTTCAGGTAATGCGAGAGTCCGGCGACTCCGGGCAGTCTTTGGTTCAAGGAACCTGAACTCCCCCTCAATGCGCTGTAGGGTGGCCCTAATCGTTACCTGAGCTTGGTCTAAATCTATGTCCCGCCAAGATAATCCCAGTGCCTCGGCTTGCCTTATTCCTGTCGCAATCGCAAGAAGATACAGAGCTTCTAATCGCTCCCCTTGGATTGCTCGGATAAACGCTCTGGCTTCGTGAGGATCGAACGGTTCTATTTCCGCCTGTTCAACCTTTGGCGCATTAACCAACTTCGCCACGTTTCGGGCTACGAGTCCCCACCTTTCAGCATGTACCAAAGCCCGGCGCAGCACAGCATGAATGTATTGGACCCGTCTGGGGGATAGTCCGTCAGCTAGTTTACGGTTGATGAGTCTTTGAACATCATGCGGGGTCAGCTTTGCCAGTTGTATTCGGCCAAGGCCAGGGCCTAGGTGCACCCGAACCAACTCAGCATAGCTTAGGTAGGTTCTGGGCCGGACAGTGGACTTCACCGACTCTACTAACCAGTTATCCAAGAATTGACCCACAGTTAGTCTGTCAGACGCTACAGGAAGCCCTTGTTGATGCGTTCTCAAGGCAACCGTAAGTTGTTCCTGGACCTCACGTCGGGTAGAACCATAGTAGGTCTTCCGCTTGCGCTTCCCGTCCTGCCATCCAAGGTTTACCACAGCGGCCCACCGGCCGTCTAACCGTTTGTAGATAGACCCTTCCCCGTTACCACGTCTAGCCATCGGTTTGCTCCTCAAACTGTCCTTCGAGTTCTGGAAATACTTCAATTGCCGTTTGCCGCCACTCTTGAAGCAGGGCCTCGCTTTCTGGTTTGTGGAATATTTCCCACACTAGTTCGTCATACTCTCGTTTTAATCGTCTGGCCGACCGATTGTTCGCAATTTGGGCTTGATTGAACGCCTCAAGGAAACGAGCTCCTCGCCATATCTGAAAGCTCATCATGTTCTCAGCCGTCTGCATCAAGAATGGATTATTGTCGGTCTCCCCTTTCGCCATTGCTGAGGCAGCCAGCTTGATGATCTCGTGTGGCGGACTATGTTTTTTCCACGCGTGCATCGCCCAGTAATCTACAAAAAAGTGGATTTCCAGGAAACGCCGACGGTCGGAAAGGTTCCATTGCGTTTTCCCACTCTGTAAGGAAGCATGTTCGACCAGCAACCCAAGCGCCTCCTCAAGGGGCAACCCTAGCCTTTCTAAACTCTCAATGTTCCAATCCACGTCGGGACAATATTCTCTAAGCTCTCTGACCGTCGCGTCAGCCATTGTCCCATCGGGCAGCGGGGCGCTAGGGAAAAGGAACCGGAACTCTTGCGACTTCCCTATCGCCGTATCGGCAGTCTCTAACTCCGGCTGCACCTCGAACAAGAAACCAAGTTTGCCTTCATCGAGGAGCTTCTTGATTTTCCTAGCCGTGGCTCTGGCGACCAGATGTGCGACTCCGCTGTGCAAACGGTAGATAGACTCGCCATTCCTTAGCCGTTGGACAGCTTCACCAACCACTTCAACAGGCGTCCTTACCCCAAGAGCCCGTAGTTTATTTGTCGCTTCCGAGATTTTCATTTGTTGACCCTAATATATTGGCTTTAATGGCCCCATTGACTGCAGTACGTGGACATACTCTAGATTAGGTAGGGTAACAGTTTAGTCCCCGGATGTCCACAGCGTCGGGAGGTGAAAAGCGTGGCTACCGAAATGTTCGAGAAGATTCTCTACCGGGTGCCGGAATTGGTGAAGGTCACTGGATACAGCAGGAGCTTCATCTACGAAGCGATAGCGGCAGGCTCACTAAAGGTAGTGAGAAAGGGGCGAACGGTCAGAATAACCGCTGAGGATTTGCGGGCTTGGATCGAGGACCAGGAATAGTGCGGACAAACAGAAACCCGCCGGAGGCGGGCAGGGAGGCAAACAAAAAAGCCGCTCAAAAATAGCGGCTAATTTGCGTCCCAAGGTTTTCGGGACCTGGGGCAATAGGAGAGGATACTCAATGATAACACAAGGCCGCCTAGGCCAACTAATCGCCGCCGCCGAGGAATTGACTAGCTTCGGCATACCCGTCTTGCCCGTCAAGTCGAAGGCCAAGGCCCCGATCCCCAACCCCGAAGATGGCTCCTGGTGGGTCTTCGACGACCCGGACAACGTGGCCCCGGTTTTCACCGCCCATCCCGACGCCAACCTTGCGATGTTGTGCGGGAGAAGCAAGGATTCCCCGGTGCTCGTGGTCGACATTGACGGCCCGTCCGGGATGGAGAAGGCCCGGAGACTTGGCTGTACGTCCGGGGGCGACTGCTGGATTCAGCGAACCGGCAGCGGCGATGGTCATTTCCAGATTGTCTACTACGCCGAGCATGGCCTTGAACTGCACCGGCGGGTTAAACCCCAGGGCTTCGACCTCGACCTAATCGTCGATGGCTATGCGCTGGTTCCGCCCAGCGTGACTCGTAACCCGTACCAGTGGCAGCCTGGCCACGGTCCGACGGAGATTCCACTCGCCGAGCTCGCCGGGCCACCGGCCCTTTTGATTGATTGGTGGCAACGAAACCAGGCCGGGACCTCGGCAACCCAAACGAGTGACCCAAAAAGCGGTTCAGCCTTCTCCCTGCTGGGCGGGCCGATCCCCCAGGGCAGACGGAACGATGCACTCTGCCGCGTTGCTGGCTGGCTCAGGCTTTATCACCCGGAGCCGGTGGTGTTGGCTCTGTTGAGCTGCATCAATGAGGCCAGGTGTTCCCCGCCTCTCCCCAAAAGCGAGGTCGAGGACATTGTCAAAAGCGTTTTTGGCTACGCACAGCCCGGTGTCAACGGCCATCCCCGCGCCGTCGTGCCCAGCTTCCAAAGGGGGCCGGACGATGCCTAATTATTCCGTCTCCAGCGGCGTCTACACATTTCCCTTCGACACCTTCCAAATTCAGGCCAGGAAACCTCAGCGGGATCGGTATGGACGCATCTTCGCCGGCTTGGAGATTCTTACCCCGGACGGCCAGGGCTTCCTTGCCACCGGCCATGGTGACCTTCAAAGCGGCCGCTTTCGTGGGGACCTTGCCCGGCAAGCGGCCAAACGAAACTCCGGGGACACTCTGGCCATTGAAAACGCGGTTATGGCTGTCTACTTGGCCATCCGGGAGGACCCCAACGTTGCCGAGCAACTTCCAGCGCCCAGCTTCCAGAGCGCTGCCGATTTCATTCGTAGTGTTGCCCCGCCCGGCCCCGCCGTGGTGGATGGCCTGTTGGCCCGCGGCGGCCTGTATTCCTTCGCGGCCAGGCCGAAAACAGGCAAGTCCATCTTGCTGTTAAATCTGGCAATTGCCGTCGCCACCGGGCAGCCGTGGTTAGGACGCCAGGTTGCGCGGGGGCGAGTCCTGATGTTCCTCTTGGAAGATTCGCCCCGGACTGTTAAGCAACGCTTGGAATCGATGTGCCCCAAAGGTGTACCCGAGGATTTGCTGATCCACGCTGAACCGTTCCGCTTGGCCGAAGAAAATTATGATGCCACGGCGAAAGCTTGCCGGGGGGCTGCTTTGGTAATCTGCGATCCGGTGATCCAGGCTTCCGAAGTGAAAGATTGGAATTCCCAGCAGGAGGTTAGGGACACTTTCGACTTATGGCGGCGCTTGGCGCGAGACACCGAGGCCTGCCAGGCCCTGAGCTACCACCACCGAAAAATGGCAGGCGACTTCGGGGACGCGATGGCTGGCTCAGTCCAGGCGCAAGCAACCGTTGACGGCATCTTGGAGTTGTACCGTGACCGTAATCTGCAGAGTACTGAACGGAAGGTCACTTTCATCGGTCGAGACTGGCCCGACTTGGTGGACGAAGTGGTGGCCCTGGACACCGCCACTTTGGTCTGGCAACCACGGGGCAGCTATGCGGAAGCCAAACAGGCGGCCAAAGATGGAGAATGCCAAGCACGCGCCGCCCAGGTGCTTGAGTTGCTGCCCGATGAGGCCCCCGGCGTGACGCGTCAAGAGATCGAGGACCACACTGGATTATCAGACCGCCACGTCCGGGAGGCACTTGAAGCCCTGGGCGAAAGCATCTCTAGGACTGGGCTGGGGAAGAAGGGCGATCCCCACCGGTTCCACCTTTAGAAATAATGCTTGCCGCCCCTATATATATAGGCGGCGACAAGCATTTTGGAGAAAGATGCAAACCAGGGATGTGTTGGAAGGCGGGCAGACAATAGACCACCGCGCATTATTGGGAGGCAAGCCGATTCTTGAAGGCGGCAGCAAAGGAGAAGGATCATGAGCGTTCCGCCGGAGATGCGCCAACAGGGCGAACAGTTGTTCAAGGACCACGGGGTCACTGATATTTGGCGGGATCTCTTTGGGCCGAGCCCCACTCCAGTGAGGGAGGCCCCGGAATGGCCCCAGGGACGAGTTTTGGGACGCATTATGAGCGATGTTTAGCTACGGACTGAGGAATACGGCCAGGGCTGATGTGGAGGCCAGCAAGGCCATGGACGCTGAATCGTTAGCTTCGCGAAAAAAGGGTAGACCACGGGCTATCCCCCCGGAAGCCCGACAACCCCACGGAGAATGCCCCCCATGCTTCTGAGAAGCCGAATGCGGGGGTCAACGGCGACGACGCCAGGGACACCATCCGGGACGAAAAGACCCACCAAGTCCGTCGAGGGAACCACTGAGTTTTATTCTCCGCCTAACAACGCTAACAAGTGGACACCCGAAGCCTCTCGCCTTCATAACGACGGCCACGGATGCCGGAAGATCGTCCGGCAACTTGAGAACCTCGGCGTCTACACAACACGGAGCAGTGTATCAGGTCGCATCAGCCAAGTATAACGGCAACTTGATTCCAGTTGGCCTGCGGCTACCCCCTAGTGAAGTAGTGTGGGGTCGGAGGCGAGAATTTCTGGCTGAGCACC
>JAQBXL010000157.1 GCA_027624135.1 Chloroflexota bacterium | reverse complement strand
AGCCAAATTCAACCAGCCTGGCATTGAAGTCTAATTTGTCCACATGGAGATAAGCTAGCAGGCGCCCGAAAGAACCTTTCAATCCGGCACTTTCGTCTAACACGACGGTCACTGTTTGGTTGTCCAAGATCTTAATGGCGAATTCCGTGGCTAAGTCGCCCCACCGGTCCAGGCAGGCGGTGTCTGTGATGCCGCCGTACTCTCCGGAGGTGTTGGAAGAATAGGTCTCAGGCGTATCAACGCCCAACAACCGCACTCTCTCGGTTGATTCTAAGCCCAACTGGCGAGCCGCCTCCAACGACGTTTCGAGGAAAGCCAGGTCGATTGTATCGCCGTCAATCACCCGCGTCACAAGTGCGCCCAGGTTCCCTATCGTGCTAATGGTTGCTGGCTGGATAGGAATCGATACGGTAGTGATTTCTGTAAGCGATTCGGGTATTTGTGAAACATCGGTTGGAGGGAGGTTAGATGGCGAGGCGCAGGCCAGTGTCGTCGCTAAAAGAGCTATAAGCATCCCCATTCGCATGCCCTCGATTCTACCAAATTAGTTACGCATCATGTACAATCGGCGTGCCAAAAGCATGACCGGTTAAGGAATCATGATGGTAAGCCCATATGTTCCATAGACGTATTACTAAATAACCGTAGCCCAGGGGCGACAATGGGACACCCACCCCTTGCCACATATGCATACCGCTCCACGGCTGTTCGTCATTACCACCGAGACACTAAAAGAAAAAGGGTCATAAGCCGGGAGATGCTACGGCAAATACGGTTGGTGATATACATCGTCTTGGGAAAATCTAGCAATCGACGTCACGGCCGTCGCCATAATAGAGGAGGGCCTTGATTGGCGCAGCGCCTGGCGTCGGCTGGTCTATGTCATCGGTGGGCAGAATGCGGACTCGAATTGTGGATCCAATTCGTAGCTAACTAAACCGTCGACCTTAAATGGGCAGCAAAAGAAGGCCTTCCATTCCCATATCAACACCGCCAACCCGTGTTTCAGGCCGAGTTCCACTCTACTCCAACAATGCACACACTAAATAATTTCGCAGGTCGGTTGATCGACACTGGGAGTGTGGCTTGGCTCCAGAAGGTCGCTTAATCGCGCGGATAATTTGTAATGAGCGCAGCCTTCAACCGTTAGTATTCGGCCCCCAGAAATTGCGACGAGCTATCTTTTGCTACCTCTGAACATCGATAATGGGCTGCATGGTCATTTCTGCATCAGGCGAAACTAGTCCTGTGATACGCGCAGCAACAGCCGTTCACTTCTCTCAGCTTGCGATTATCGTAGAACACCTGGGTGATGACGCTTTAACGAGGCTGAATGAACTCATACCCGTTGATCTGCCGTAGGTCTCCCTGTTTAACGAAATCGTCCCAGGGTTTAATCTTGGGCCCGACTGGCCAGATATTGTCGTTGACGTATAGGCCAACCATCGCAAAGACGTTGTCGAAATTCCAGCGGGCCAGAGCGTCTTCGGCAGCTTCGCGGTCTGCTTTGAGCACGGATTCTGTCGCTTTACCGATGTATTCCTCTAGGAATGGGTGTTCCGCCCCGTAGCTGAATGGCGACGCATTTGTATAGCTGGCGTATCCTTGTGTCGGAGCTGAACGGATGGAGGCGGAGTGGCAAGTAGCGCCTTGGTAGGTGCGGGCGACCAATTGGGGCCGCAGGGTGCCGTAAGGGATATTCTGGAAGTTAACATCGAGTCCGATGTCTTCCCAATACTGGGCAATGGCCTCACAGGCCTCCACCTCAGACGGCGCACCGCGAATGGATGCTGTAAGTGTTATGTCGAAGCCATTGTCGAATCCAGCCTCAGCCAATAAGACTTTGGCCTGTTCGGGGTCGAAGTCCCAGACCATGTCGGGTTCATAACGCGCTTCGTCCGAACCCCCCCAACCCTGGAGTGTATTAGTATGTCCGAACCCAAGGAGTAGGGTATCGACGATCTCTTGACGGTTGATGGCAATCGATAGGGCTTTCCGTACCTTGACGGCGGTCTGCCACGATTCGGATGCTTCGTCAGCGCTGGCGGACATCCAAGGAAGGCTCGGGTCGTAATTTGGCCATGGCTCGTCAGATTCGAACGCATTCAGGTGGGTCGCGCCGTAAAAGCTTAACTGAGATTGGGCTGCGTTCGGCACTTGCATCAACTGGGCGCCATCGACTGATTCAACTTGTGAGATGGAGTCTAGAGCCATCACGAAGGTGTCCAGGATCCCGGTCTCGAAACCGGCCACCCGGGCAGATTCTTCGGGAATCTCCCACTCGATCATCTTTGCGAAGTAGGGTGTTTGACGCCAGTGGTCTTCAACTGCGTTCAACTCCCAGAACTGACCGCTCTCCCAGTCGCCAATCTCCCAGGGACCGGTGGCGGCGGTGTTCCGGTTGGCTTCCTCTTCCCCGTCCTGGTCGTACTGCTTCTTGCTGACGACCCAGGCGCTGACTGACCTGGGGGTGGTAAGCAGTTCTTCTATGGGTATGTCAGAGAATGGCACGCCGGAGTCAACAACCCAAGTGTAGGGGTCCGTGACGGTTCGGCTACCATCTTCCGCGAAGAAAATGGCCTTGGCAACGGAAGCCCTGGCGTGTTTCTCGCTGTTGGCGACCTGCTCAAAGGAGAAGGCCACGTCTTCAGCGGTCATCTCGCCGAAGCCTTTGTGGAACTGGACGCCCTTTCGGATGTGATAGGTCCAGACCTGGCCATCGGGAGAGATGTCCCAGGCTTCGGCCAACATTGGAAGGACCTTGTTGCTGTCAAATGATGCTATTCCCAGAGTTTCAGTGACCGGTGCGGCGTTGTTCACGAAAATCTGGGGATTTCCGGACAGTTTTGGGCTGCCGAAGTAGGGTCCCAACTCTTTCTGACCAACGTTCAACGTCCCCGCAGGCACGATCATTACCAGAGGAGTCGCAGTAGGTATTGCTGTCGGTTGAGGTACTGGCGTGTCGCCGGTTGATGGTATTGCAGTAGGTTCGGCAGTAGGTGGAGTTACCGCTGTCGCCGTTGCAGACGAGCCGCAGGCCACTATCACTTTTGAATTCTTCAACCAGTGGTTCAAGACGGAATTTCCTCCAACCTGTGTTTTGGGGTAGGGATAAGTAACCGGCCTAGATTGCTATGTTCGGTGCATCGAGGCCAATCTGACCCTGCTTCGCCGTTTTCGTGCTGATTCTGGGTCCGCTGTTTCCTGCCTGTTTGAAAATGCACCAACCACCCCAAGTGCTAACTAGATATATACTATCGGCTTAGCCAAGTCAATAGACGAAATTGGCTCAAAATAAGCATCTTCAACGAGCGTGATGCGAGGCTGGGTTGTTATCTTGATCTGCTGACCGACAGCAGGAGATATCTGTGGATCGGTCGAAACGCGACCGCAGGATAGGGAATCAGAGCGCTGGAAGCTATGTTAGGGGGTCTGTGGGCGGTCGGCGTTGCGCGCCCCAGAGAAACTGCTCCAAGTCGCGGACCAGTTCAGCCGGGTCTGGAATCTCGATGGCCGCAACGGCTTCGTCGTACTGGCCCTCCAGCTTGGTTACGTAAGAGCTGATCTGCTCATCTTTATCCACAGCCTGCGCAACTTCATCATTGAAGGTATTGGCGGCCGATTGCAGTTCGGTCAGGTCCAAGGGCAGATTCAAGAGCTTTACGAGCAGTTGCAACAGGATTGATCCGACCCGGTAATTGGGCGCGGCCTGTAGGTAATGGGAAGTGTGCCCCCAGATGGATGTGTATTCCAGCCCCTCACGGATACATGCGTCCATGACTGCCGAACTTATTCCCGTGGGGCCTTGGTAGTTGGACGAGCGGATCCCCTGACTCTCAAGAAATTCGCTGAGCTCTGGTTGGCTTGCGGTCCCACTGAGCTTGACCGGGCGCGTATGCGGGACGGCATCCAACAAGGCTCCGATGTGAACCACTGATTTAACGCCGTGTTTCTTTGCAACTTGGGCCACGGTTCTGGAAAATGTGCGCCATTTCAGGTTGGGCTCGACACCCATGAAGACCATTACGCCCGCATCAACACTGGGATCGGTGAGGTATGAGAACTCGTTGGCCGGCCAGTGTATCCGCCGTTTGCCATCGCGGGTGCGGGAGGAGTGAGGACGGGTCTGGGAGAAGTCGTAGAACTCCTCTGGGTCGATCTCCGCGAATTTCTTGGCATTGAGTTTGCGCTGCAGATATTTCACAGCGCTGGTTGCGCCCTCGGCGGCGTCGGCCCAGCCGCTGAACACGATAATGAGGTGCGCCAGCTTCTTTGCGGGGGTCTCGTGGATGGTTAAATGATCCATGTGTTCTAAGGTGTCCCACTGGAGGCCGCATGAAGATTGCGTTTCCCCAGAATTTCCCTGAGTTTGGCAAAGTTCTACAGAGTCCCGCCAAGTTCCGCCGAATTCTGGCGCATGGGCCCAGCATATCATCGGCTGTGACGAGCTAACAAGCGCGTCCCATCACCGAGGCGTGATTGGATAGCTCCGAGTTGCCGGAGTGGAACTGATTAAGGGTCGAACCGGCCCAACCTGAAAAGGCTAACATCGTGCCCGGTCTCGCCATGTTGCGCCAGGTCGGCCATAATCTCGCCGATAACGCTGGCGAACTTGAACCCATGTCCGGAAAATCCCGCTGCCACCGACACTTGTGGCTGGGATGGCAGCGTGTCGATCATGAAGTGTTCGTCGGGGGTGTTGGTATACATGCAGGTCTTTAGAGTTAGTATCGGACCGGCGGCCAACGGGAAATACCGGGTGACGAATCGGCGCAATATCTCCTCATCTTCGGGGTGGACTTCGCGGTCCATCGTATCTGGGTCCACCTGTTGTTGCAGATGATGGGAGCGGCCAATCTTGAAGCCAAGAACGCTGTAGCTGGGGAATCCGTAATAACGTCCCTCTTCGGAAAAAACTCCAAACACCGGGAAAGTTTCTGGGCGGAACAGCTCTGGCCGCTCCGGCTGGAACCAGCCCAACACCTGACGTTCGGGCACAGCGTACTTTGCCACCTGCGGGACCATCTTGGCCGCCCAAGCTCCGGCGGTGACCACTAGTCTGCCGGCGGTATAGGTGTCGCGGTTGGTGCGCACCTTCACTCCCTCACCCTGCGGCTCCCAGTCGAGCACCGTCTCCCGGCTATGCACATCGGCGCCGGACTCTTGGGCGGCCCGCACGTGGCTCACGATGCAGCGTTCGGGTAGAAGGAAGCCGCCGTCAGCCTGGTAGATGGAAGATATCTCTTCTGGAAACTTGTAGCCGGGAAACCTTTCCCCGGTTTGCGGTCCCGTCAAAATCTCGTAGGGGATATTGTGGACGTCGCAGGCCTTTTTGGCGTTCTGAAAAAATGCGCTGTCTTCGGATCCGGCGCGAACGGAACCGGTGGTGACGATCAGCCGCTCGCCGGCCGCGCTTTCCAATTGGTGCCACAGTTCATAGGCGCGCCGGACCAACGGAAGAGCTAATATCAGAAGTTGTGGAAATTGAGTGACGCCGGTCGTAAAGAAAGGCGTACCCTTCCAGCA
>JAQBXL010000156.1 GCA_027624135.1 Chloroflexota bacterium | reverse complement strand
CACGACCCGGCCCGGATGTTCTATGGCAGCAACCCTCGATCGGGACAAACCTTGTTCCTCGGCAATCGGCTGCCCACGATGGTGTTAGATGATTTGGTGGAGGAACACCGGATTCAGATGGAGGCAGAGCAACCGCAAAGAGATCTGACGAGGATATCGCCCGGACGAGTGCTTGGATCGACACCAGCCGAACGCTACGTCAATTCAGCCATCCAGCAGGAAGTAGCTTGGGTTTCCAGCCAGATTGAAGGCACAGGAGAGCGGCACAAAGGGCTGCTCATCGCATCGATGAAGCTGGGCAGCCTGAGCCTCGCCGAGTGGCTGCCAGCAGAAGCCCGAGAAAGTATTGACGCGTGTGCGCTGCTGATGCCAGCGGCCACTGCGAATGGGTACATTGCCAAATACGGCGAGGTCGCTGCCCGGCAAACCATCTCTGATGGGATCGCCTATGCCAGCCCCAGGCCCGACCCTGTTTCCATTAACTCGTCCAAACCCCGGTTGCGCTTCAGCGGTGGTCGATGGGTCAAGGCAGTGCGCGCATGACCTCCGGATATGAATTAGAGATTCAACGCCCAACGAGACCCCGGCGGGGCGATTCCAAGCTGATTATCATTGCGCTCGACCCCAATGGAACCGAAGTTTTTCGAGACGAGGCTAACCTTAATGAAGAGAAGACGCGGAACAATATAGCGAATCGGTTGGCCAGCATAACCGGCGAATCGGCCGACCAGATGGACCTCAAACTTCTCAACTCACTGAGTCAGTTGCCTCCGCCAGCGTCTCCGTCACCAACGGGGGCTGCTTTGGCCGGAACAGGATCATTCCCTTACGAAGCTACGCCTGGCGGCTTAATCTTGAACAAAGAGATCTCTGGGGAGATCGTCCTAACGCCTCTTACCACGTTCACCGCCATCATTGTGGGGCAGGTCGTAGAAGATGACGGGATCGAAACGCATCGATTGCTGGAAATCGAAGCCGTATCGCGGAACCGCAGTTACAGATTCAAAGTGCCTGCAGGTCAGTTCAACAGCATGAACTGGCACATGGAACACATCGGCGCAGGAGCGGCACTCTGGCCGGGATTTGGAACCAAGGACCATGCCCGAGCCGCCATCCAGTTCCTATCTGGTGAGCCACCGGAACGGAAGGTATACGCCCACTTGGGCTGGCGGGAGATTGAGGGAACCTGGGTTTACCTCCACGCCGGTGGAGCAATTGGTCCCGTGGGTCCGGTGCCTAACATAGAGGTGTCATTGTCGTCGGGTTTGGAGCGTTACCAGCTGCCGGACCCACCCACAGGGCATGACCTGATCATAGCGGTACGGGCCAGTCTGCGAATGTTGGACGTAGCCGGTGATCGCGTGACGGTCCCGGCCTACTGTGTGATCTATAGATCGCCACTAGGTGGTCTCGACACCGGCCTGCACGTGGTTGGGACAACTGGCGGAGCCAAGACCGAACTGGCCGCCCTCGCCCAGCAGCACTACGGAGCGGACATGGGATCCCGCAGCATTCCTGGAAGTTGGTTTGGTACCGATAATTTTTTGGAGACCCTGGCCTTCAGCGCAAAGGACGCGGTGCTCGTAGTAGATGACTTCTGTCCAATCGGGAGTCAATACGATGTGCAGGCAATGCACAAGAAGGCAGACCGCCTTTTCCGTGGTCTGGGTAACACCGCCGGTAGGGGGCGATTGCGGTCGGATGGTACGCCACGCCCGACAAAGCCGCCCCGGGCAATGGTTTTTAGCACCGGGGAGGACGTGCCTCGGGGCCAGTCGCTTCGGGCACGAATGCTCGTTGTGGAGATGCCCAAGGTCGGCCCCGGCTCCATGAATTGGGAAAATCTCTCTGGCTGCCAGGCTGACGCCGCCGCAGGGTTGTATGCCGAGGCGACGGCCGGATATCTTCGGTGGTTGGCTCCCAGGTACCGGGAGATCAGGAAGAACCTGCGTACTGAGATCAACGCTCTACGGGAGCAAGCGTTTCAGAGTGGCCAGCATCGTCGAACGCCGGACATCGTGGCTAACTTTGGCCTCGGGTTCCGATACTTTCTTGACTTTGCCCAAGAGGTCGGCGCCATTGACCAGGTCCAAAGAGATGAACTATGGCAGAGGTGCTGGTCTGCTCTTGGCGACGTAGCGGAGGCCCAGCAGGAGCACCAGGCCGATAGTGACCCAGTGCAGAGGTTCGGAGAGCTTCTTGCTGCAGCTATCAGCAGCGGCGCTGCCCACCTGGCTGGCCCGGATGGCAAGGCTCCCTCGGGAGCGGTGACTTGGGGGTGGCGAGAAAGCAAAATCGGCAATGGGGGCTATGCCCAAAGCGAACTACACCCCCAGGGAGTTCGCATTGGTTGGATCGACGCCGGTGAAGTGTACCTGCAATCTGACGCCGCCTACACCGTTGTACAGCGTTTGGCAGGTTCCGCTGGGGACAGTTTGGTCGTGACGTTGGCAACTCTCAAGAAGCGGTTGAAGGAACGTGGTTTCCTCGCCTCTACCGAGCTTCGCGGCGGCAAGGAGCGGGCCGATGTCAGACGGACCTTAGAGGAGCACCGTCGGTCCGTATTGCACCTCAAGCTAACCCTGATCTTCCCGCAAGGTGAGGCTGAAGTACTAAACGGAATCGATCAGGGCCCGCTGGGCCACTTTCTAGGGACACTAATTCCGCATTCCAAGGTGGAAGTGGCCCACCAGAACGGGTCCAACCAGGGTCGATTCGTGCCTGTAGACCTCTCAATTGGGCCACCTGGGCCACTTGGGCCACTTTTCAGAGGTACGTCCGCCCAAGGAAGGTTAATTGTTGATGCTGATGACATTGTGGAAGGTGAAGTTTGATCAACGCATTTGATGTCTTGGTCGAAGCCGAGCGCCGAGGAGTGAAGGTCCAGCCGAGAGGGGAGCGGTTGATTTATCGGGGCTCCAGGTCGGCCCTGTCACCTGAGTTCATGGAATCTCTGCGATATCTCAAACAGGAGATACTTTCGATCCTGTGGGAAAGGCAATCTGTAACAGAAAAACTGCTGGCATGGGCATCAATGGTGTCTGAAGACGAGGTTATTCTTCAAGACCCCGTGCGCTTCCATGAGACACCCCTTAGGCCAGTGGCAGTCACCGAAATCTCGCAATATGCGTTGAGGCAGCTGAAGCTAATAAGTCGGTCGAGGATTGAACAAGACACGGGGGGCATGGGTAGGTTCGGTCTAGATTGGTGGCGGTTGCAGGAGGAAGAAGCCCTGTCTGCGTTGGCGTCCCTGAAAGAGGCAATGGAGCAATGGTAGTCTGAGGATCTAGATGATGGGGTAACTGGTACTAATTACTACTCGGGAGCAAACCCTACCCCGTATTAGTGGCCCAAATGGCCCAAGTGGCCCAGCAGACCCGATATCGTGCCTAAGCAACTGCCATTGAACTACCACAATTGGGCCACTTACGCAGTAAAGACGCTAATAGTGTCCCGGAAAAGTGTCCCAGGACCCGCGCCGTCTCAGACCGGGGACTTTCTGAGACCGTCGGAACTACACGACATCACTGACGAACGGAAAACAGTTCGGAATGAGTAAAAATACGGACATGGATAACATCAAAATCCCTGGTCAGCGCAAGTACAACCGCCTTGGTGGTCGTCCGGGACTAAACGCGGACTTTGGGGCGGTTTGTGTCGCCGTTCATGAGGCAAGGAGGGGCAGTGGCGAGACCATCACTGACGTGGCGGCTCGGTTTGGCGTCAGCAGAGGTTGGCTCCATAAGTGGATCTACCCGGTTCTCGATGAAGAGAAAGATGCAGATCGGGAGTAGTGACCGTGTTGGTAGTCAGACGCAACGGTGTAGAGGGAAGGGCAGATGGCCTTGGGGGGGGGAGGCTTAGGTCTGACCCATATAGCGATATTTGCTACCCATGACGAAGTTTTTTCTGCAAAAAGACCCTTCCGCCCCTGGCCGATCTGGCGCGAAGACAGGAGCATGGCCCAGAAGACGAACAGATAATCACCGAGCATGTAGATAGTTCAGCGGGGCCATTGGACAAGATATTGAACCAGAAGCTGGAGTGCTTGGGTTATACGGTTGAACACTGGTCAGGATAGGAGGGTGTGACAGCATGAAGAAAGAACAGAGGAACGACATCGGGGACAGTGCAGAGACTGAGTTGGTGCCTGTAACAGACGCGACAGTTGCTGACTGGACGGTGGAGCCTAGCGGTGCGCCGGAGGAGTTTGGCTTTCAACCCGATTCCACGCTCTCAGAAAAACAACGTGTTTGGGACCGTCAAGAGAAGTTCCTCGCGGTCTACCGAACCAACGGAAGACTTGGCAAGTCAGCTATTGCAGTCGGGCTAACTAGGTGGGCACCTAATGGACGGCAGGGTCGACGACCCTCAATACCGGCAGAAATGTTTGACCAAGTGTTTGCCTGGCATAGCCAGGACATTGGTGAGCGTCGGATATCGAACTTGCTTGGTGAAATGGGCATTTTTGCCTCCAAGAGTTCAGTTTTCAGGTTGCTTCATGGATTGCCGCCGTATCAGGAGCGGCGGGAAGCGAACGATGCCTGAAAGCAAGACCTCACCCCGGCGCATAAGTGCAGTAGAGAAAGCGACCCAGGCCCTGGGAATGCGCATGGCCGGAAATACCTACGAGGAAATCGCCCATTCGCTGGGTTACAAAGGTGCTTCCGGCGCCCTCTACGCCGTGGAGAAAGCCCTAGACCGTGTACCCGCGCCAGAAGTCGGTAAGTTCAGGAAGTTGAACCTAGGGCGATTGAACAAGATTATCCAAGTATGGTGGCCGTTGATGTTGGACGAGGACGCCAGTGTCGCCGACCGGTCGGTCGCGACCGATAAAGTCCGCGGGGCTGTACACGACATTCGCCAGCTGTACCGCTTGGACGTACCTGCACCAAGGGAACCGATTCTCGGGAGCACCCCGGACAACCCGTTGCACGTGTCGGCATCACAGGGGGAAATCGACTGGGACGCCGTCCCTTGGGAACTGGCGGACCGGTTCTTGGCCATTAACGACGAGCTTGTCGCGTTACAGCCTGGCAGTGGTGGGTTGTTGCTTGATGGGGGTTCATCTCCCTGATGGATGGAGTAAAACGGATGATTCTAAAGCCCACCAAATTATTGGAAATCAACTGGGCAACCTTAATAGCAGTAATAGCTTGCTACACGCTGTTACCGCCCTTGGTATTCGCGTTCACCGCGTTGCTTGCGGTACATCTATAGGAATACGAACGCGGAATCGCTGACATTGCATGGCAAATGGTAAGGGAATACGACTATGACCAAGCGTAGGCGGAATCGTCGTCCGACGAATAATACCCCAGTGGATTACATGGCATACTTCGACAGGTATCAAGACGGGAACTTCCCAGCACCGCACGTGCCTATTCGCATCCGGCTTTTACGTACGTCGTTGTTGGGTAAGGCATGGCAGTTTCTCGTAGATAGACTGGCGTGGTTCACGGACGGGTATTGTTCGCAACCAGCAAAAGTGGGACACTTTCGTGAAGAGATCAGGAGGATGTGGCCGTGCTGGTGGATTGCCTGAGCAGGTGGTTGTAGCGTTTGCGGTGGGCTAAGGTCTCTGAAATTAAAAGGA
>JAQBXL010000155.1 GCA_027624135.1 Chloroflexota bacterium | reverse complement strand
CCACGCTTCCACAGCGGGAACACTTACCCCGGCAGCTTTAGCGGCATGGGAGATAATGCCGCATCTGGCAAACTCTTCCAAGAACCGCTCCTGGTTCCGCCAGCAGCGCAACTGAGCTACGGTGGGTTTCTCGGGGAAGCCAAACTCTTCGGGCGCGCCCGTAGGCTCTATGGCCGGCTCTGCCGCATCCTCAGCGCTGGAAGGCTGTTTCGCCAGTGGGTTATGTTGCTTCGCCATCTTCAGGTTTCCTCCTGTGGCCTACTCGCTCCCCCATGGTAGCAGGTGCCCCAGGAATCGGCCTCTTTTGTTGGGGGAATTCTGTGTGGGGTCCATATATAGAGGTCGCTGTAGCTGTAAGGTGTGCCATAGGGTATGGGGTGCTCCCCTGGTACCAACCGAGTCTGAACGGTTTTAGCCAACAATTCTCCCTTCCGACCCCACGATACTTCACCAGCGGGTAGCCGCTTGCCAACGGGCCATACTCGGCTCTCATCCCGTCGTTTCAGGCGCGAAGAAATTGTTGACGCCCCTGATGTGGGGGTAAACACCCGGCTACCGATGTCGATGCCAAGAGGAAGGCCGGTTGCCGTTAGTGAGTGCGCGGAAGGCTATTGGAATTTCCCAACAATATTTCCGGGCATCATCATAGAGATTCGAGCTGTTCCTAAGCCATGGTGGGGGCCTATTCGAGGTCGTGTGGTTCGGTCTCACCGTCAAGAATCGGGTTAATCCACTTGTGAATCCATCCGCGGCTGACGCCAAACCGGACCGCTACGTCGGTGATGGTCTCACCACTGCCGTTCCTTGCCTTAACGACGGCGTCACAAACCGCCTCAAAGTCCACAGTTAGCCCAGGCCGGCCACCAAGGCGGTTGTACTTGCGCTGGGCAGGCATTTCGCTTTTAACAATGTCGGTTTCCTTACTCACTGTCGCCAACCTCGGGGACTCATCAAAAATCTCATCCCTTGGAGAAGGCCCCCTTGAGATAGCGGAAGCGTAGCCTGCACCCTCTGCATAGTCCGCATCCTGGACATATCAAGGCCAGCCCACACACGCCACAATACGTGCTTCCGGTGGGTCCATTGCGCACGCTACAGACGCAGGCCGTGACTTGATAGTCGGGCACCTCGGCGAGCAAGACTCTGATGTCCTCTTTGTTCTGCCGTAGCTTCACCATCAATTCATCCGGCAATGGGCGCGGGGCGCTGACCACCACAACACCGCCATCGAAGCGAAAATCGGCACCCATCGAACGGGCCTTCTTGAGCAACCCCTCGGCGACAGCGGTCATAGAGGCTCCTGCCATACCTTGGATGACGTTTTAGAATGGGTGGGAATATTTGCGACGCTTGCGACGCTTTGCGACGCCGGAGCGTGGGGTGCGTCGCAAATGGTCATTGCGTGCGACGCAACTGACTCTACCTGCGACGCAAAGTCTATTGGCGGTTTTGTGCCTGATGCGTCGCTGGCGTCGCTAGCGTCGCAAAAATCCAGCCTTGTTCTTATGCGCACCAGGCGCTTAGACCTAGAGCCGGAAGATTGGATGAAATCTATCTCGATTCCTGTCGCTCGAAGGTTGGGAGCCAGACCTCGTAGAGTGGCGCTCAAACCCCGCCCATTTTTCGGCCATGACTTTAATAGCCTTGTTTTCTCCGTTACTTGACTATCAAGCTTGACCAGTAGTTCCGTAGTCGGACCTTCCCATGCTTGGATCTTCAAGAATTCAATTAGGGATGCGACCACTGGCGACGCCTCCAGGACCAATTCGTTGGCCATCTCCCTGTTGCCGGTGTAGGCGTTCATGAACGCACCGGAATCCAGCTCCAGGGCAGGCTCCGCAGCAACTGCCCACTCAGCGAAGTCTGCCATCCTCGGCAGTCTATCCAATGCGATCTCATCAACATGTGCGAGCGCATGGCTTGCTGCATTCAGCAATGAGCCCAGAATGGCGGCCCTGGCCGCTTCAAACTCCCGCCAGAATTTGATTTCGGTCCGGCGTTCATCATCAGGAATCACCGGGCAGGTAATTGTGATGGCACGATCCAATAGGTCAGGCTTCGTAATAATCTCGTTGATGCCGTTCAGAATCACCGGGCGCTGGGCTTCGAATATCATCTCTTCGTCGTTCTCGTACAGGGTCCTTGTGGAGAAACCTCCGCCGGTAGCGAGTCTGCAAAGGGCGTCGCTTAACCAGTCAGACACGCGGGATAGGTTGTCGAAGGCGACCACCATGCAATTTGTGGCGGCTATCATCAGGTCCCTGGGTTCCTTCGGCTCCGATCTCAGGTCGGCCTTGTTGGGGTCAACGAGGCGCCTTAACACCCGTGCGGTTGTGCTCTTCGCTGAGCCATGTTCACCGTTCAGCACCATTACCGGGTAAGGGCCGATGTTCCGAAGGGCTGCCACCACCCAGGCCAACACCAGAGGCCAGTCGGCATCGCTGACGTTGACGAACCGGCGCAGCGACCCGATGCCACCACCTGCAACCGGATTTGGTATAGGCAGCATGCCCTTGGTCCGCCTGAATCTGACGGGTGGATCTGACATGATCCTCCATCCGGCAGCGTCAATCTCGACTACTTCCCAATTCTGGTTGGCCAGGTCCAAGTAGATCTTCCCGTCATAGCTGGCCAGGCGGGTGAAGACCTGGTGCTCGCTCCCTTCGTACACGGCTTTCCCGCCAAGAACCGACAGAGCATCCTGAACAGCCTGTGAACCTGCGGCTTTACCCTGCTCCAGATAGAATTTCCTAGCGAGCCAACGTTTAAATGCCCTTGAATTCAATGGGATGTTTTCCCGATGTTCGTCCACTGATATCGTGGCGAATGCGTCGGAGTCTGGGGAGTGCCACAGCACCACGTCCTCGGCTAAGCCGACTAGGTCGGTAGCCTGCGAAGTTCTCTTTTCAGAACCTTCACCATCCAGTTTCCCTGCGTTCTTGTGGCGTATACCGAGCCACTGGAGGACCTTTTCCACAGCCTTCTCTCCGACGAGGTCGGCCAACGCTGGCCACCCGGTTGCGGGGTCATCGTTTTCGATCTTCTGGCGCGTGTGCTTGGCTGCTTTCTCCCGATCCGCGGTCTCTTCATCTCCGGCTCCGATTCCGACGGCGTGGATGAAGTTCTCCACCTCTTCCAGCGACCAGCCTCCCCGCAGCAATCCGCCAGCCAATGCGAGCGCCGCATCGTTCCGACCACCTGTCGCTGGCCAATGTCGAGCGATCAGTGCTGCTGCCGCCAATCTAGAAACCTGAGCCTTCAGCGTGGGTCCATCTAGGTTCAGTGGCTCTCCTTGTCCGGCCCATTCAATCAGTTCGCCTGATTCATGGGTGCTGCCAGGAAACACGGTCTGCGCACCAGTGGACCTGTACTCGACCAGCATCGAACCGTCGGTGTCTCGGTACTGTGAAGTCGATCCACATGGGGACGCCACGTAGATCCAATGGGAAAGGGGTTTTCCTTGGCGGCCAAAAAGGCAACGTGTATTTTCTAAGAAATAGGGGGCCAACTGGACAGCTTCAGGCGCGTCGAGATCGATGTCGATTAACCCACCTGAAGGTTCTCCCAGTAGGACACCGATGTTCTGGGCTTCACCGTTAAAGTGGTCGGGTATGTCGGTTTGGGTCAGCCGGAGGTTCTGCCATCCATCCACGATTGCTTTCTTGGTTTTCAACGGGACGGGGATGGGACTCCAGCCACGGGCGACGTAATCCCGCGCCCACTCAGATGGCGTTTTGGTGTTAGCCGGCATTTCTTGACTCCTTCACCGCATCGTCCGTCACACGCGTCTGGGGATTGAGGACATCCGTTAATATGCGTTCCCAAAAGGCATCCCAGGCTAGAATTCTGGGGCCGCGACTCCACTCGGAAGTAAGTTTCGGCGGGATGGGAAAACGGCGTGGAGGCATCACAGGACCTCCGCCGCAGTGAGTGCTCGGCCAAGGATGCGTTCCGCTTCGGACACGGGGATGCGGCGTTCACCGCCAGGGGTAGTGAAAAACTCGACCTGATGCCGCGTGATCCAGCGGCGGACGGTTCGGGGATTGACGCCAAGGATGGAAGCTACTTGGCCAACTCGAAGGTATTGTTTCATACTCCGAGTGTGGGGCAAGACGGGTTTGCTTACTTAATCATTTCCAATGTGCGTTCAGTGTTCAATGTTGGAGGAGTGTTTCGATTTGCCCGGGCTTCTTTTGGGCAAAGTCAAATTCGCGCTGTCGGAAAATTCCCGACATGCCCGTCGAAGGTTTTGGAATTCCAAGTAACGGTCACCACTTCTAATTTGTTCCAGAGAGGTCAGTTCGGACCACGACGTCGAAGGGCGCAAAAGAACTCGAGCCACCACAGCAGCTACGACTTCTCGATCACTATCACCCAAGGCGAACCACCCCGCATCTCCAAGGATACGGCGATACCTGTTCAGCTGAGAGGCGACTTGACTTCTGACCTGCCGTGCTTCTCTGTATTTCAATGGTCGGCCCAGCCGTTGCTGACACCGCTCGACCATAAATTCTCCCGGCGTGATCTGCACAAGGGGGGCAAAGCTTTGGAGTAGGTGGCGACGGCCATCCCAATCCAAACGAACACAAGAAGAGTCGTTGGACGTCTCCCAATCGGAGTGTTCTTCGAGGGAGAAATGGCTTCGGACCACTTGGATTGGTCCACCTGCCGACTGTATGGTTGTAGTTTCCGCGTGATCAAGCGTGGCGGCTTTGTCGCGCTCGAATTGCTCATCGGTCCGGCCCGGCAATTTCACCGTGACTGGTAATGCGATGGGGTAGTAAGGTACTAGCACGTGCATACTCAGCGGCGGTATTGTCGGGTCCCAGAAGGACTCATGCTCTGCACGGAAAAAGTGGTGTTGGATGATTGCAGGTACCGCCCACCAAGCTCTTAGCCGCCATCGGTCACAAAAAGCGGCAACTTCTTGGCGGTATTTGACTATCATCGGGCGACGACGCCAACGCTTCAGCTTAATGTGCCGGTTGGCATTGTACGCAGGCTCCTTTACCCATTTATTGAGAAACCGGCAAACATCCTCCCAGGTCCTCCAGGGTTCCTGTGAGCCGTTCCAGTCTTGAGGCCGTTGCAGGGGCCGACCAAGGTTCGCATAAATTTCAGCACAGGCGTCCCTGGCGATGGCTTGCCTCCACTCCAAACAGGCATGTTCTTCGGGGGTGAGTGGCCTGGGCTTTGGATACTCGTGGCCTCTGTAATGCCACTCCAGATTGTCCAGGTCACGGTCGGTGTCTTTGAGAACGGGAGTGATGCTTTCATTCTGGCCTACAATGACTACCGCCAGTCGGTTCCAGCGAGAATAAAGGCTTTCGTAATCTTTGGAGAACTCCTTTCCCTCCGCAGAGTCGTCGCACCACAAAGCGTCGAACAACAACCTAGCGTAAAGAAGGTCCCTCCCATCAGGAGAGGAAAGTTCCCGCTGATCCCCGCCCCGCCCAGCCAAACCTATCTACCTGCGGGCGTTCCGGCGCGAAATGATTGGGATAGTGAAGGGCCAGCTGAAGCTAAAACCACGGTTTGTACTCACCACTGAACAAACATCGGCATCACGACGTGGATGTATTCCTCGGAGTCGGTGGGGCGGAAGACGCCGGGGCTG
>JAQBXL010000154.1 GCA_027624135.1 Chloroflexota bacterium | reverse complement strand
CCCCACCCCTAAGATGACTCTTATCCTACCATTGCCATCTCGCCTCAAATCAGATGCGATTGCCCTGTTAGTAAGTCCCATATCCGTTGACGGTCTATGCTGGGTCAAATACAATTCAATTCAGGCCACTCAGGCAGCGAAATCCGTAACGTCAGTCCCAATCGTTCGTGCTCTCGGGGCTGCTTTGATCAAGGGATTCATACGGAATTAACACAGGAAGAGCGATGAACGGCGACCAGATCAGAGACGCATTCATAAAGTTTTTCGAGAGCAAGAGGCACCACCATATGCCCTCTGCTTCATTGATACCGGCCGGCGACCCCACCTTGCTGTTCACCAGCGCGGGCATGGTGCCGTTTAAGCCCTTCTTCATGGGAGAGCAGACCCCGCCAGCCAAGCGGCTCACCAGCAGCCAGAAGAGTTTCCGCACCACCGACATCGACGAAGTCGGCGACCACAAACACCTGACCTTCTTCGAGATGCTGGGCAACTTCAGCATCGGCGATTATTTTAAAGAGGGAGCGATCGACTTCTGCTGGGAGTTGGTCACCCAGCTTTTCAAATTGGACCCTGACCGTCTCTACGTCACCATCCATCTGGACGATGAGGATGCTTATGCCCTCTGGCGGGATAAGATTGGCGTGCCCGCAGATCGCATCTACCGCTATGGCGACAAAGACAATTGGTGGGGACCAGCCGGAAACGAAGGCCCCACTGGACCTTGCTCCGAGGTCCATTACGACGGCGGCGCTGAGAAGGGCTGCAGCGGCGGGAGGATGGTTCCCCCCGAGGAACTGACCGCCCTGTTCCGTAAGGAATTGGCGACGGGCGAATCCCTGCCCATAGATGGCTGTCATCCCAACTGCGATTGCGAGCGGTATGTGGAACTGTGGAACCTGGTCTTCATGCAGTATTACCAGGACACGGACCGCAGCCGCACTCCATTACCCGCCCCCAGCGTCGACACCGGCATGGGTCTGGAGAGGGCGGCAGTCATCCTGCAAGGCAAGAACAACATCTACGATACCGACTTGTTTGTCCCGATCATCGAGACGGTCGGCAAACTTACGGGTGAGGTCTACGGGGCGGACGCAACCACCGACTATTCCATGAGGGTGGTGGCCGAGCATGCCAGGGCGGCAGCCTTCCTGATCGGCGACGGCGTGGTGCCGGGAAACGAGGGCCGGGGCTACGTCCTGCGCCGGGTCATCCGCCGGGCCATCCGCTACGGCCGCCAACTGGGTTTGAACGAGCCTTTCCTGACCGAGGTGGTGGAATCCGTCATCCCCCAGTTCAGCGCCGTCTACAAAGAACTGTCCGAGAACCACGAGTTCATCATCCGGGTGATTCGCCTGGAGGAAGAGAGGTTTGGCGAGGCATTTGAGCGGGGAATTGATATTTTCAGCGAAATGGTTAATGCGCGGCTTAAATTGGGACCGCACATTCCTGAGGCGATTTCCTTTATGAAAACGAAACCGGAGAACCCTCAGGCCACCTGGTTGTATCTCATGACGCACGAGACCCCGGATGTGGGAAGAGAGGTCGTCGAACACTCTTTAGGCATCGACGCGTTGATGAAATCGATCAACGAAATGTCTGTTGAAGGCGTAGCGTCTTGGCCGAAGTGTATTTCGGGTGGCGAGACATTCATTCTCTATGACACCCATGGTTTTCCGCCGGAATTGACTGCCGAAATAGCTCGTGAGCACGGATTGGATGTCGACATGGAGGGATTCGAGCGGGAGATGGAAGCCCAGAAAGAGCAGTCCCGCTCCTCGGCCTCGTTCTCCGGCGGCATGGATATGCAGACTTCCTATGCTGACTTGGGGCTTTCGGCCAACGAGTTCGTCGGCTACAGCCTTACGGAACAGGAATCCAAGATCGCCGCCATTCTATCGGGCGGAGTATCAGTAGACCACGCTACCCAGGGCCAGCCGGTGGAGGTTGTCATCAGCCAGTCGCCGTTCTACGCCGAGGGCGGCGGGCAGATGGGCGACCGGGGGACTATCAGCGGCCCAAATGGCGTCGTCTCGATAGAAGACACCCAGAGCCCGGTTGCGGGTTTGATCGTTCAGCGAGGGGTGGTTCAGCAAGGCGAGATATCGGTGGGAGACATTGTCACCGCCAAGGTGGAGATCGCGCGCCGCTTGGACTCGTCGCGGAACCACAGCGGCACCCACATCCTGCACGCGGCCTTGCGCTCGGTATTGGGACTTCACGTCAGGCAGGCCGGTTCTCTGGTGGCCCCGGAGCGGCTGCGGTTCGACTTCAGCCATGTCAGCGCCCTGACCCGCGAGGAGCTTTTGTCTGTGCAGACCATGGCCAACGACAAGGTTCGCGGCAACCTGAGCGTTACCTCCCACGAAACCAGCTACAGTGATGCGGTCCGGGAGGGCGCGCTGGCCTTCTTCGGCGACCGTTACGGCGACGTGGTTCGTGTGGTCACGATGGCGAATGGCGATGCGTTTAGCGGTGGTGCGTTTAGCAAGGAAGTCTGCGGCGGCACCCACGTCTCAGCGACCGGTCAGGTGGGAACCCTGGTGGTATTGGGCGAGTCCAGCATCGGCGGCGGCATGCGCCGGATCGAAGCGGTGACCGGCCGGGCTGCAGAAGAACTCTATGTGCAACAGACCGACCGCCTGGAAGCCATATCCCAGAAGCTTCAGACTCCGGTGGCTGATCTGGAAGCGCGCCTGGACAGCTTTATCCAGGAGAATGAAGACCTGCGCCGTAAACTGGAGGGTTTCCAGAAGACGTCGTTGCGCGGCGAGGCCGAAGCACTACTGGGGAAAGTACAGATTATTGATGGCGTTAACGTGGCGGCAGGCCGGACCTCAGCCAACAGCGCCGATGGCATGCGCGAGATGGGCGACTTTCTGCGGGACAAACTGGGCAGTGTCGTCGTCGTCCTGGCCGCCGTGATTGAAGGCAACCCCATGCTGATCGCCATGGTCACCCCTGACCTGGTGGAACGCGGGCTACACGCCGGCAATCTGGCGCGGGATACCGCCAAAGTCATGGGGGGCGGCGGCGGTGGACGCCCCGAGATGGCCCAGGCCGGCGGTAAACAGCCCGAGAAACTGGACGAAGCGTTGTCCGGTGTTCCCGCCCTGGTGCGCCAGGGGCTTACTTAGACCGGTCATGGCCGACGATTCGAAGCTGATCGCCCTCGACCTTGGTGAACGCCGTATCGGTCTCGCGGTCAGCGGCCCCGGTGGCATGGCGCTTCCCGCTGGCCACATCGTTCGCAGCAAGCTGGCTGAGGACGTCCAACAGGTCATTGAAGCCGCTTCCGAGCGCAAGGCTCAGGGCATAGTGGTCGGGATACCCTATGAACTGGACGGTGAGAGCGGGACCGCCGTCAATCTGGCCCGAGGCTTCATCCGGGCTCTCCGCCGGGCCATCGGTGAAGAAACCGCCCTGGTCATCTACGAGATGGACGAACGTTTCACCAGTGTTGAAGCAGAGGGCCTCCTGCGCGAGTCCGGTGTCCAGCCATCCCGGGACAGAGGAACCGTGGACGAGACGGCGGCGATGCTGATCCTGCAGCGGTTCCTGGCCCAGAACCCGTCCTAAGCTCCCCCCGGTAGCTTCCCTAGCCTTGGCCATTGCCATAGGTCTGTCATTCTGAGGAGCGCCGTAGGCCGACGAAGAATCTCGTTTCCTGTGACAAGGGCGGCACAGGAGCAACCAGACGCCTCGCTATCCTGAATCTGGTTAAGTGACCAAGTCCTGCAAAAGCTCGATCAGAGCCGCTGCAACTGCGTCGGGGCGCTGCACCGGAAGGTCGTGGCCAGCCCCCGCGACGATCCGGCGCGCGACAAGTCCGGGGAATCTCTTTTGGTCTTCTGACGGATCCTCTGATGGTGCGCCAAAGCCGCTGTCGACCCCTCGCAAGACGATGGACGGCACCAAGATCGGTGGGCCCTCCGCCAGCTTGCGCTCCACTTCGATAAACCGGTCTTCGCCCGGCGCGTTCATATGACGGTGCCGATATGAGTGGAGAGAGATATCTACGAAGTCGGGATTATCGAAAGAGTCGGCCGCGCGGTTGAAGGCTTCATCGGTATATTCCCAACCGGGCGACCATGTTTCCCAGAGGTGACGGATAATACCCCTGCGATTCCGCTCCAGACCCACGCGTCCCTGCTCAGTGTTGAAGTACCACTGATACCAACGTTGTGCCTCAGCCAAAGCGGATGCCGGCTTCTCTGGGGTTACGGTGTTCTGCACCAAATAACCGCCGATGGCAACCTGGGCCTTGACCATTTGAGGCTGCAGGATGGAAGTGATGCAGGCGGCGCGGTTGCCCCAATCGAACCCGGCCGTGGCGAACAGACCGATGCCCAACGCTTCGGCGAAGTCGACCACGTCTTGTCCGATCGCCGCCTGCTCGGCCATGCGAGGTGCGTCCGGATCAAGGAAGCTGGTCGGCCCGTATCCCCGGAGATAGGGCACAAGAACCCTGAATCCAGCATCTGTTAATAGGGGTACGACGCCGTCCCAAGAACGGACATCGTAAGGGAACCCGTGCAGAAGGATTATCGGAAACCCCGAGCTATCTCCATGATCGCCATATCCGATGTTTAGCACTGGGGTCTGGACAAATCTCACGCTTGATAGATCGTTCACGATGGCACTCCGAACACTGGGTTCTTGATTGACGATTAGATAATATACCTACCCACGCAGATCGATCCGCTGGGCATCAAAGACATACCGGTGGAACGGTCCTTCCGCGGAAGGATTGGCGGAGAGACGGTCTACGGCGGCTGAGAGTCGGGAAGGCCTATAGGTAGGTGCGGTCGAAGTCCTCTGAAAGCACGGACATACTGTCCATGTCCCAGTCGAAAGACAGCACCACCGACCGGTCGCACGTGGCTTCCAAAAGTCGCTTCCCATCCTGGGTGACCACGCTTTCGGCCAGGCTGTAGTCAAGTTCGCCAGCTTCGTTGCCAGAGCGGTTGCAGACCATCATCGGGAGTCCGGTATCGGCCGACCGGGCCTCCCACTCACCGTCGGGCCCACAGTGGCCGGGCCCCCAGGACACAGGGGACACCAGGACTTGGGCGCCTTTGTCTTTGAATACCTGGGCGATCTCGTTCTTATAACCATCGGCGCAAATCAGTATCCCTGTCTTGATGCCGTCGCATTCGATGGGGTCGATCTTCCAGCCGCTGGTGGACCACGACTCGGCCCCGCCCAGGGCTTTGACCTTTCGGTGCTTGCCGATGATTTGCCCGTTGCGGTCTATGACAAAGACCGTGTTGTACATCTTATCGGTGGCCGGGTCTCGCTCCGGATGAGACAGGAACACCGTTAGGGCGTGCTCTCTGACCAACTCTAGGAACCCGTTCATCCAGGGGTCGGGCTGGGGTAGTATCCAATCGGTGCCGATCGTGTCCATGAACAGGTAACCGGGGATGCACAGCTCTGGGGTTATCACCCACTGCGCGCCCTGTTCTGCGGCGACCCCGACTCCCCGCTCCACTAGTTTGCGGTTGTGGTCGATGTCGCTGGTGATAGGGGCCAGATGTAGGAACGAAATACGCAGTTTTCGCATCTTCGGGGGATTATAGCATTCGACGCCCCTGGTAGCAGGGCAATCGCATCTCATAGGGATAACACCTTGAGAAGGTAGTCTTCATCCCAACCGGCCCTCAG
>JAQBXL010000153.1 GCA_027624135.1 Chloroflexota bacterium | reverse complement strand
CCACTGCTTTCTCGCCCCAGAACCCCCCGAGAGGGGCCGCACCCACCGCAGGCGGTGGATCTGGGAACAAAGAGTCAGTTTCGCCTTTGGGCAAGGTGGGACTAGAATGTCTGCTAAAACGAAAACTGGGACTATTTCATGAGATTGGCGGCTTCCTTCCTGCAGGGATTGGTCAACATCCTCTTTTCAGGCCGGACCCAAGTCGAGGGTGACAGTATGCTGCCTTCCCTGGCCCACAGGGAGTCGGTCTTTGTGGTGCGAACGCGGTTCAGGTGGAACAAGCTGCGCCGGGGCGACGTGGCGGTCTTTGAGCGTCCTGGCGACGGTGGGGGCATCTACATCAAACGGGTCGTGGGGCTGCCAGGCGAAGACCTGAGCGTGGCCGGGGGATCGGTGTACTTGGACGGCAAGTTGTTGGAAGAGAACTATCTCCAACGGCCAACAGACCCAGGTGACTCAGTAGACTCAGGAGCCGTGAACCAGGACAGTGGCAAAAGCAGGGAGTGGTTCAACGGTCCCGATGAGTATTTTTTGCTGGGAGACAACCGGGCCGACAGCAACGACAGCCGGGCCTTTGGGCCGGTATCCGCCAACCTGATTAGAGGAAGGGCTTGGTTCCGGTGTTGGCCGCCTACCCGGTGGCGGCCAATAGCCAGGGGCTAAAGCTTCCAGATATTGCCAACCTGCATCACCAGGTCGACGTTGTAGATGGTCTCCGCAGGCCAGCCGGTCATCTTGATCCAGTCCTCGAAGTGCTCTTGTTCCACTGCTTCGCATTCGGTGACTAGCTTGCCGCGTTTCAGGTCGCCATAGACCTTCAGGATGGTCGTGCGGCGGTCGGGACGCCACTTGCTGACGGCGCCTAGCTTCTCCCGGAACGCTTCTTCGGTAAGTCCGGAAACATTGTGTATCGCTAGAAATCGGGCCATGTCGGTCCTTAACCTCTGGTGAAAATTGATCGAACCCTAATACTGAGGGCTGGAGTTGTCAGCTAGTCCTTGGGCGGTACGAAGGGATAGGGGATGTCGGTCCCGTCTCTCAATGGGAGCACCACTGTTGCGCTGCCAGGCATGCTCTCGACCCCGTCTTGGGTCTTCATCCCCAGGTCCATCTCGATGAAGCCCATGCCGCCTTTCTCGTACTTGCCGGTGACCGTGCCCCACATGATGAGCGTGTCCCCGGGGACCAGCATGGCGCGATGTTCGAACGCGGCCTTCCAAGGCCAGCCCTTGGGCAAGGTCCAGTCCTTGAGGAATTGGGGCACGACGCTCTGTTTCCAGGAGCCGTGGACCAGGATGCTGGGGTTCTTGTCGTGGTTCATGCCAAAGTCCAGATCGTAGTGGATCCGGTGGAAATTCTCGATGGCCGCACTCCAACGGAACAGGTGAGTGGGCGTTGGCGAGTAGATGTACTTGGGCAATTCGAGACCCACTTCCACGTCTTCATAGTAGGTCTGGGTCTTGTTCCGCAATTGATCCGCGGTGGGCCTTTCGTTGTGAGCCTGAATCTCTTTAGGCTCCATCTTTAGCAGTTCTTCTAGTGGGGCGGTCATTCGGGTAACCTCAGACGGTTAATTGATTATTGTTTATGGATCGCTATCCCGGGATTAACGGGGTCGGGATTAACGGCGTATGGAAGACTGGCGGGTGATACAGAGCAGGTCTTTCTTTTGATTGGAGTAGGTAATCTCACGGGTGATGATCAGAAAGGCCTTGCCGTCTCTTCCCACCCGCTCGCGAATGTCTCGATAACGGTTCTGGAAGAAGATAACGTCCCCGATGCTGGGATATTGGAAGATCTCGATCTCGTTGCCCGCGTTCAGCGTCCGCACCAGGTGGGTGGGAATCTCAGGAAGGGCTCCGGGCCGCTCCACGTTGCCGATGCCGTCGGACATAGGATTCTCTTCGAAGGCCTTGGTGATGGCGTCTTCCTGGTCGGGGCGGATGCGTCCAGTCATGTAGCTGATCATGATGGGCGGCACGATGATCTCGCCGTAGTGGGTCGTCTTGGCGAATTCCTCGTCCCAGTATCTGGGGTCGGGATCCATGACGGCCTGGGTGAAACGCCGCAGATATTCGACATCCACAGTGCCCCAGGACTCAACCAACTCGCCCTGCACGCCGATCATGGCCTGAACCTCTGGCGTGAGAACCGATTGAGTGTCTTGTTGGGCCTCTTGAGTCATAGATGATACCCTCCGGTGGTTTGACGATCCCAGCCTACCGCAGGCTCCAAGATTCGTCAACAACGCCCAAATCAACCCGCGCAAGCGCGTTCGACTTGTGGATCCATTGACCCTGGGATAACATGGCTGCCGTGCCCTTTTTCGGTGTATCCTGCGTGTATCCCGGGTGTATCCTGGTAGAGCAACAATGCCGAGTCCACCGAAGGCGAACCCGTCGAATTGCCGGGTTCCGGCCAAGAATATCTGGGGTTGAATGTCGACCGCTGACCTACCTGCCACACCTCTAATATGGACCCGATATCTACTGTTGGGGTTGGCAGCCGGTATACTGGTAATGGCAGCCGCTTGTGGGGACGCCGAGACTCAGTCTCCATCCATCACGCCATCGTCAACCCAGTCGTCCACCCCAGTCGCAACGGTTGCGATTGGCGCCGAGTCCCCGGCCCCGATGCGGGTGGTTCGGATCGACGAGGTAGCATTCCCGGTCGAGTTGGCGGTGACTCCAGATGAGAGGATCAAAGGCCTATCTGGGAGGGCATTTCTCGATTCCGGGACGGGCATGTTGTTCGTGTTCGATGTAGAAAGCCGGCTCAGGTTCTGGATGAGGGAGATGGAATTCCCGCTGGACATGGTTTGGATCGGCGCGGAATGCCGGGTTGTTGACGTCTCGGTAGATGTCCCACCTCCTGATCCGGAGACTTCTCGGGGCGACCTGCCCAGGTATTCGCCCAGCTCGCCGGCCATGTATGTTCTCGAGATCAACGCCGGCGAGGCAACGAGGCTTGGTTTGGGAGCAGGCGACCCAGTCAAGTTCGTAGGAGATCTGGCTGGCAAGTACGGGTGTTAATAGAATCAGAGATCAAGTCGAGAACCAATCAAGAACCGCGGATCACTTAGCCGGATCACTTAGCTAAAGAGATAAGAGAGGAATCTTACACATGGATATTCTGGTTTCCGGATCGATGGCTTACGACCGCATCATGGACTTTGATGGCAAATTCTCCCAGCACATATTGCCGGACCAACTCGACAACATCAACGTGAGTTTCACGGTCAATAGCCTCACAGAAAATTTTGGAGGCACCGCGGGGAACATTGCCTACTCACTGTCCCTACTGGGAGAGAAGCCGCGGATCGTGGCCACCATCGGCCAGGACTACCACCGGTACTTCGAATGGCTGAAGCAGATCGGTGTCCCAACCGATGACATACGCGTGGTGGAAGATGAGTTGACCGCCGGCGCCTACATCACCACTGACACTCAGAGCAACCAGATCACCGGGTTCAATCCAGGCGCCATGAAGCAACAAGCCCGATTCGCTTTCGATTCTCTCGATCCCAAGGACTGTCTGGCCATCGTAGCTCCGGGCAACCTGCAGGACATGGCCGAGTACACCGCCGAGCACCAGAGGCGGGGCATCTTCTCCATCTTCGATCCGGGCCAGTCCCTGCCGGCCTGGGAACCGGCGGCTCTAGCCAAGTGCATCAGCCAGTCGCGGATGCTGGTCTGTAACGACTATGAGATGGAGATGATCTCCAATAGTACTGGCATGACTCGGGAAGAAGTGGCGAAGACCGTGGACACGATCGTGGTGACCAAAGGTGGCGACGGCTGCGACCTGTTGACCTCTAACGGCACGGTTGGGATTCCGGTGGTGCCTGCTGATGACGCCGTGGACCCGACGGGCGCTGGAGACGCTTTCCGCGGCGGTTTGATCAAGGGCTTGGTCCAAGG
The DNA here is from genome assembly GCA_027624135.1 of Chloroflexota bacterium. Lineage (GTDB taxonomy): Bacteria > Chloroflexota > Dehalococcoidia > Lucifugimonadales > UBA3495 > UBA9611. The sequence goes on along the minus strand of JAQBXL010000153.1, from coordinate 1,879 downwards.
TCAGCCCATGGAACGGGCGGTGCAGATGGGTAACGTGGCCGGCCATTACGCGGTGCGAAAGTGGGGCACCCAGCAATACAGCTTCACCATGGACGAGTTCAACTCCAAATTGCAGCAGAGCTTCGGTTAGGTTTCAGAAATTTAGGGCGATTGCCTTGCTTGCTGGTGTCGGCTACAATTCTCCCGGTTTGATTAGCTTCGTTCTGATTAGCTTATACCAGCAACCTCATGGGAGACCAAGCGTAACGTGACTTCCACCCAAGCTTCCCAGATACCCCTCACCCACGGCCCCTTGGATGGCGTGAAGGTGTTGGACCTGAGCGAAGACATAGCCGGGTCATTTTGTGGCCGTCTGCTGGCCGACTATGGCGCCGACGTTCTGAAGGTGGAGCCGCCCACCGGGGCTGCACTTCGCCGGATGGGCCCCTTCTTCGGTGACGACCCCCACCTGGAAAAAAGCTTGTTCTATCTTCTGATGAACCTGAACAAGAAGGGTGCGACGCTGAACCTGGAGACCGTCACCGGACGAAACATCCTCAAGCGCCTGGTCCCCCACATCGACGTGGTCATAGAGTCCTACCGTCCTGGCTATCTGGCGGACCTGGGAGTGGGCTACGAAGACCTTAGCGCCGAGAACCCATCCCTGATCATGACCTCCATCACACCCTTCGGCCAGACTGGACCCTACAGCCAGTACCAGGGCGAAGAAGTGGTCAACTATGCCATGGGATTGATCATGAGCATCAGCGGGGTGCAGGGCAAAGAACCCCTGAAACATGGTGGTTTCCAGGCTCAGTACGAAGGCGGACTGAACGGCGCGGCAGCTACTTCGATGGCCCTCTTCATGCAGAGCAGCACCGGAGAAGGCCTGCACATCGACGTCTCGGTGACGGAGTGTGTGGCCTCCAGCGCAATGGCGACCCAGACGATCTATCCGTTCATGGGCGGGACGCTGCCCCGGCGGCCAGCTACCGGGAGCAACTTCGGCCACCCCATGCCCTGTAAGGATGGGTGGATCATCGTTCAAACCGGAGGCGGGGCCAGTTGGACCGACATCGCGAACTTCTTCGGCGATCCGCAACTGCTGGAGCCCAAGTTTGCAGATCCGGCCCAGCGTCTTAGAAACACGGAAGAATTGGACAAGGTAGTCCTGGAGTCCATCAAGGACCGGGGCAAGTGGGACCTGTTCACCAAAGCGGCTGAGGCCAGGATGCTCTTTGGGCTGGTGCAGACTCCGTCGGAACTGCTTGAATGTCCCCAATTAGCGTCCCGTAACTTCTACCGCGAGATAGACCACCCAGTGATCGGCAAAGTGAAAGTCCCTGCGGTGTTGTTCAACCTGAGCTTGACTCCATACCAATACCTGCGCCCAGCCCCAACACTAGGCCAGAACAACTCTGAGATATACGTCGACGGTCTGGAATACAGCCGCGAGGATTTCGTCCGTCTACGGCAGCTCGATGTCATCTGATAGGACCATCCTAGACTTTGATCAAACGGTGGTTCTACGGGCTCACCATGAGCGGACGACAGAGCATCACGAACGCCACTTCCGGGGAGGACCAGATTTACAGGAACCTTCCACGTCCCGCTCATCCTGAGCCTGTCGAAGGAGTCGAAGGAGTCTTCAGGGAATGATGGTTCAGGTGGAGTGGGTGGTTCGACGGGCTCACCACGAGCGTTACGCAAATGACTGTCACCACCGGGGATGATTGTCTCGACCCGGACACGCCCATCATCCACGGTGATGCCTTCGACCACCAGCTGAAGTAGCTGCTGGCGCTCATCAAACGACAATGCGTCTAAACCTCGCGAGGCTTGGCTACAAAACTTGTCGAGGTGCTCTAACGCCTTTTGGCTGTCTTGTACCTGCTGTTGC
>JAQBXL010000152.1 GCA_027624135.1 Chloroflexota bacterium | reverse complement strand
TTTGCTCCCCGGTGAGAGCTAACGGTTCCCTGAGAAAGTCCGCCGAAACAATTGCTAAATAGCAACAATATTATTTCCTTCCACTATTCAAGGGTTAAAGTGCCAACAAAAAGACCGGACATACGTCCGGTCTTTTTGTTAAGGGTAGAGGCCCCATTGAAGATAAACTTGTAGTGGGCATTCTCAGTAGGAGGTACTATGCCGACCGACGTGGAAAAATTAGTGCAGTATATCCGAGCCAATTTCCCACCCGCCATTGTCCCACCCAGTGTCCAAATAGGGGGCCTCCCTTCCCCGTTTCTCCATCCATCGCTGTGTGTTTTGGATGCTGTTTACTCGGCGCAACAACATTACTCGGCAGTCGATGACAAGAAGGGTGGAGGGGTCATTGGCCGCTATGCTGGATACCGGGGCATCAGTCATACCAAGGGCACCAGCTTAGAGGACGGAGAGATGGAGGACACACTCACCGATCTTATAAACTTGATCTATGCCTTGGGCCCTGAAAGCTTCGCTAAAGATGTAGTTCATAATGAAACCAAGCGTTTAGGTAAGCAGCCAAAAAGCGAGAAGGGGAAACCGCCCTTTCGGAGTCAGGTCTGTCTTGAGCTGGCGCAAATGTTGCTTACCATCGAGCCCGCATCAAGCTATATGTCCGGTCTAAGCAAATGGGCAGAGGAAGTCGACCTTGAAAATAAAGCATATAAGCCCCGCGGTAAGTTTTATGTTAAGGGAATAGGGTACGACACCTGGCATTATTTGTGCATGCTGGCTGGGAACGAAGACCTAGTCAAGCCAGATGTGCACATCACAAATTTCGTAAAGTGTGTGCTAGGGCGCAAACCCACCAAGCCTGAAATTGTCGGGCTGCTTCAAGAGGCGGCCAAGATTCTTGGCGTCCCCCCAAAACAGCTAGACAACTCAATATGGAACTATATGAGGAACAAAAAGAAGAGGTGACGGTCAGTACTAGGCCAATTGGGTAGTGGTACAGGGATGGTAGCTGTCAGCGAAGTTACGGGTTCGTTTTTTCTGCCCCCCCACCCCCAAATGCTATAATTCCCTCATCATGCAAGTTAAAGACTTGGGCGAGTATGGCTCTGCGGAACAACCAATGAGGGCTTAATGAACGAAAGCAAACTGCTAGAAAGAATAACCGCCAACCCCAGTATCTTTGGCGGAAAACCAATCGTCCGAGGTCGGCGACTGGCGGTTGAACACATCCTGGGGATGCTGGCAGCCGGTGACAGTCCAGAGACCATACTTGGCGGCTATCCCTGGTTAGAGCGAGAGGACATACAAGCGTGTTTGGTCTACGCCCGCCGAATAATTGGCCGTGAGCGCGTTGAGCTCTTGGTGATTGAGTCCGAGGCTTGAACCTGCTTTTGGATGCCTGTGTTTGGGGCGGTAACGTGGCTGTTCTGATGTCCGCCGGTCACGATGTGGCGTGGGCCGGGGAGTGGATTGAAGACCCTGGAGATGAGGAAATCTTGAGGCTCGCACACAGCGAGAGCCGTATCCTGGTAACCTTAGATAAAGATTTCGGCGAACTGGCGGTCCTTCATCAACAGCCCCATTCTGGGATTTTACGTTTGGTCAACTGGTCAACTGGTCAGCCAGACAGCAGGCGCAAGTGTGTCTTCACGTGCTTGACCTCTATGGAGAAGAACTTCAGACCGGCGCTATAGTCACAGCAGAACCTGGGCGCATCAGAATCCGTTCGGCAGATTCGTCCAGCTAGAACCCTGCTTGCTAAGGTCACCTTAAGCCACCCCCCAAATGCTATAATCCCTTCATCATGCAAGTTAAAGACTTGGGCGAGTATGGCTCTGCGGAACAACCAATGAGGGCTTAATGAACGAAAGCAAACCGCTAGAAAGAATAACCGCCAACCCCAGTATCTTTGGCGGAAAACCAATCGTCCGAGGTCGGCGACTGGCGGTCGAACATATCCTGGGGATGCTGGCCGCTGGCGACAGTCCAGAGACCATACTGGGCGGCTATCCCTGGTTAGAGCGAGATCAGCGGATTGTAGGAATACAGAGAAGTGTCCTCCAGGCCTTTGGCCATCACCGGGCCGGTGAACTGACGCCACTGGGCAACGAACCGATCCCAATGCTCTAGCTGTTCAGCAGTAGACCCCTCCGGGCACTTTCCCAGGGCCACCTGATTAACGAAGTCCAGGGCGCGCCCGTCCAGCTTGGGACACCGGCGGCGGACCTCCGCAACGGCCTGGCGTACAAACCCTTGTTCTGTGAGTGAAACTGTATTGCCGTGGTTATAGGTGCGGTATATTGGTAAGCAGGCGGTGACCTCGCTCAATGCACGGGTCAGCTCGCCGTTGGGAAGGTCACAGGCGTTACGGTCTGGGCCGGCCAATTTCGCCAGGCTCTGCCCCAGCCTCCGCAGTTCAGGCCCAAACAACTCGTCGATGGCCCGTTTTTTGTTGGCGTATACCAAATCCCCAAATGATGGCGATGAACCCATGATTCGGTTATACCCATCCACCAATTTGCCGAACCCTTCCGGGTTTACAAACACACCGTTCAGGGCATTGAGAAAGTCTTAGCCGGTGGTGCCGGCAATCGGCCATTCTGGCGGCAGGGATTCGTCGTGGAAGAGAATTTTCTCGACGACAACATAGAAATTCTGACCGCTTGCTGTGCTACCTGTTGGCAGCGCGTCTTGTAACCGGTGCAGGTATTCAATGGGATCGTACAAGCCGTCAACGTGGTCCAGACGCAGGCCATTGACTTTGCCTTCCTTTGCTAAACGAAGGGCCAGAGAATGGGTCTCCTCAAACACCTGCGGGTCTTCCACCCGAACTCCGCCAAGCTCGGCAATATCAAAGAAGCGGCGATAGTTTAGCTGGTCACGACCGGTCTTCCAATAGTGCAGCCGGTAGGGCTGCCGGGACAACAGCCGATGCAGATTGTTGAAGCTTGACAACTCCCCCGACTTACCGCTCAGGATAGCCAGGGTGTGGTCAAGTAACTGGGAAACTTCAGGAGTATTGCTGGCAAGGTCGAGTAACTGTTGCTTAATTTGTTGCGCCGGCTGGCGTCTGGCTTGTATATCCTGGGGGCCAGTAGCGTCGTAAGGAGGAAGGTTCTGCGTTGCGGCGATTATCCCCTGCAACTGACCGAGATAGGGAGGCTCAATACCCCCTTTAGATTTGATAAATGCTACTGTGTACGTGAGCACGAACCCGCAGGATTTCACTTCCAGGGGCAGCCGGTAATCATAGTAGCGCACATTCAGTCCGACCTCATCCAACGAAAGACCCAGTTCCCCAGACTCCAAGACTTCATGATAAGGCTTCTCCAGAATCGGCAGCACTAGCTGGTTTTCAAACATGCCCGCAGCCGGTTTCCAGTCAACGTCAAAGAATTCGGAGTAAGGAGAGGCTGGGCCGTTCTCCAGGAGGTCCACCCACCAAGGGTTCTCCGGGCTGGCCGCCATGTGATTTGGCACCATGTCCAGCAAGAGACCCATTCCGTGGGCCTTTAACCCCTGGACTAAAGCATCAAAGTCTGCTTCTGTGCCCAGTTCCGGGTTGAGGCTAGTGGGATCGGTCACATCGTAGCCGTGGGCGCTACCCGAGCGCGCCTGGAAAATTGGGGAAGCGTAGAGGTCAGATATGCCCAGTCCCGTTGCAACGCCTGGCGCGCGGGCCCCGACGCTGCCGAGTGCCACCGCGCGGTCCGACGAGCGGGACACGGTCGTTGTCCCAGCGCAGGAGGACGGATTCAGGAAGGTGTTCCTGGGCGAGAACTGCTGGTACTCCATTCGCATCGGCGGGGGAATGCTCCCCAAGATCAAGTACATCGCGGCGTATCAAACCGCTCCGGTCTCGGCGATCACCCACCATGCTCGCGTCGAGCGGATCGAGCCCTACGGCGACGAAGGCAAGTACCGGCTAGTATTCACGGAGCCCGCAAAGCCTCTTCCGAGACCGATTCCGTTTGCCGATGCGCCACAAGGTTCTATGCAAGGGCCGCGTTATACGAGCTTTGCAAGGTTGCAGTCGGCCAAGCGGGTTCTTGACCTGTTCCCTCGATCGGAGGAGCAGGAGGATGAGTGATCGCGGAGTCACGGCAACAGGAAACCGACAGCCCAACAACAGCATGCAGCTGACGGCGCTTCGCGCCGCAGCTGATGCCGAGCGTTCGGCGGATCCGGAATCGAGGCGAGGAACTCCCATGGCATCGAAAGCAGACCGCAGCCCCACTTCCCAACGCCCCTTTTGCTTCGTCGTGATGGCCTTCGGGGGAAACCCCGCCCTTCAGGACCACTACGAACTTGCCATTCGACCCACGGTTGAGGAGTTCGATCTTGATTGCGTGCGCGTCGACGAGCTGGACTACAACGGCAAGATCACGGAGAAGATCATCGGTCTTATTCGGAACGCCCACTTCGTCATCGCAGACCTCACGGAAGAGCGACCGAACTGCTACTACGAGCTTGGCTATGCACATGCGCTCAACAAGGTCGTCATCCACACCGTAAACAAGGAAAGTCCAATCCACTTCGACGTGAAGGACTACAACTTCATCGTATACACACGGGTGCAGGAACTCGCCGATCGACTCCGGAAGAGGATTGAAGCGACACTTGCTGGAACGCCGCGGGGTTCACTCGATGGCATCGTGAGCGCGATCGACAGATTCGAGAGCTTCTGCAAGGATCACAAGGACCGGATGCTAAAGGACCGCATTACGGAGTATCCGGTGCAGAGCTATGGCGACAAGGAGCAGCTGCCCGCGCCCCTCAATCAATCGTTCGCGTTCCACGTGAAGGACGGCCTGTTGATGTGGAGCGATGGTATTCGGTTTCGAAAGGACGACGGTGGTTTCTATCGGGTGCGAGAGAAGAAGAAAGGGTGGGGTCACGTGTCGCACGTGGAGGAGTTCGAAGGACTCATCCGCCGCGGAGACGACATCGATGCTTTGAGCAGGCAGATCGAGCTGGCTTATGAAGCGTTCAAGCAGAAGTCTGGGGAGTGACCGCACGGGCCCGCCGAACAACCGGTTGCAGCGGACGGCGCTGCGCGCCGCCGCTGATGCTGGCTGTTATGCCGCCTCAGCAACCAAAGAGGGAACGATGACCAACTCAAGCGTCTACGGTATTTGGAAACACAAGATGCTCGACCGCGGTTCGTCCACGGTGACCTATCCACGCACGCTCGTACGGCGACTTCGCAGTCGTGGACTCATGGAACTGGGTGCGGAGGGAACCGTGATCTTCGGCGCGCAAGGCGTGGTTGACGTGCACAGGGCCAACTTGCGGCAAGTTCGAGACGAGGCTGTCGCTACGGGACGCGTATCCGCTAACGATGTCGATCTCGCCCTGCAGACCTTGGAGGACCCCAAGCTTGTCGCGACGCTCTCAATGCTGATCTCGGCGTGGGGCCGCAAGCGAGCATGATTCGGTTCTTGGAGTTCACAGCCACCTGATGCCGCCAGCAGGGACTCAGTCGATGCCGAATGGCGCCGGTGATCGGCGCCGTAGTAAGCGCTCTGCACTCCGTAAAGCGATGCCAACTCTCTAAGTTCCCGGAGCCTGGGCGTAGCGATCATGCCGGGTCGCCCAACGACTGTAAGAGCCAAAAGTCCGAGTCCGACAAGCCAAGCCCCGATAGCCCTACCGGTAAGAGCACTCAACATCCAGGGCCAAACCCATGGGGCGATCAGTTGAGGTGCGATCAACATAGCTGCGCCCAACGATAACATTATCCCCGCCTGGCCACCCATACCAAAGCGGAGCCTGTCAAGGGCGGAGAGAAAACGTACCATCGGGGCGGAGTAATTGTGTACCACCAGAGATGTTATGTG
>JAQBXL010000151.1 GCA_027624135.1 Chloroflexota bacterium | reverse complement strand
ATTCCTCTGGATGTGGTTCCATAGTTGGACCGGGGTCAACGCGATGGCCATCTCCTTGGTGATTGCAGCCCTGGCATTTGGATTGACCAAATGGAGTCCTTACCGTGGGATCATCAAGATGTTCATCACCGCCGGTGCGGTCGCAACCATACCCCTAGGATTCGACAAGATGGGCATCGTCCTAACACCGGTCGTCTATATCCCGATGGAGAACGACCAGATATCAACCTACCTCAGCTTCTTCGGTTCGGTGTTGACGGTATCGGTCGGCGTGCCGTACCTGTTCCATCAGGTCTTCCGGGCAGCGTCCGGGAAGGTGACGGGATACTTGGGTAACGCGAGCATGTACCGCCAGCCCCAACCCGCCCCGGCTGGTGCAGCCGGAGCCGGACACACCATGAACTTCCAGGCCGGACCCAGGATGGGAGAGACGGTGAATATGGGACGAGAAACCATCAGTATTGGTCGGTCCCCAGAAAACGACATCGTGATCGACGACCCCACAGTCAGCCGTAAGCACGCCCGGGTGGTCTTCGATGGGAACCAATATGTGGTTGAAGACCTGGCCAGCACCGCGGGAGTAAAGGTCAACGGCAACAAGGTCCAGAAAGCCGCAATGCCGGTCGGGGCGACCATGAAGCTCGGTGATACGGAGATTGTCTTCGGCGAGACACGGGATAAGCCTGTACAGCCTCGCCAGGCACCGGCTCCGCGTCAGACTCCAGGCCCGGCCCAGCCCTCGAACAACCCAGCGGTCACCAGGGTGATTGGAAAGCAACTAACAGCGTCCTGGCTTGCGGTAACAGCGGGTCCTGACACCGGCAGCACGCTCCAGTTAACCGGCGGGGACAACTTCATAGGCCGGGGCCGGGAGAACGGGTTGGTCCTAGGTGATTCCTACGTCAGCAGCCGCCATGCCATGGTCCGGGTAGAAGACGGAAAGAGCTACATCTACGACATCGGCAGCAAGGGCGGGACCAAGGTGAATGGGACAAGCATCGACGGTCATCATGTCGGCCCCAATAGTGTGATCTGCCTGGGCGAGACCGAACTTTCCCTGGTCCCGGTTGACCGGGTCCAGCAGGGCAGATCGAACGTAGGGAACGGCGAGACCATGATGGACCTCCAGGGCCAGTCAGGTGGGGTGCTGGTGGTGCGGTCAGGGGCCGATGCCGGGAAGAGCTACAACCTCGCCGAGGGCGACAACCATATTGGACGGGACCCGTCATGTAATGTCAGACTGTCGGATGAGTCGGTAAGCCGTCAGCATGCCTTGGTCCGTTGTGAGAATGGGGTGATTACCCTGTTCGATGTCGGCAGCCGATCTGGCACCGAGATCGATGGGAAGACTCTCGGTGGGCATCCCCTGAATGACGGCGACACCGTCAGCGTCGGACGGACAGCTATCAGGCTGATGGCCCCGGCTGGATAAGTGGCGAAAGAGATGCACATACGCATGTGGCCATTCGGGCGGAAGGACGGATCAGGGTCGATACCTCGGCTATTGGCTGCGGGCCGGACGGATGTCGGCCGCGTCCGGGCCGGGAACGAGGACTCGTACAAGGTGCTCTCGGGGGAGAAATCCCCCGTGGGCATCGACGCCCTTCTGGTGGTGGCTGACGGCATGGGTGGCCATGCTGCCGGAGAGGTAGCCAGCCGGATGGCCGTTGAAGGCATTGTCGGGCTGATTACGGGATCTGATGACTTACCCAGCGTGGAAGGACAGGGATATCTAAGATTCCTCGGTGGAATCGTCCAGCAGGTGAACGGCGCAGTATTCCAGGCCAGCCAGGACGAAGATAAACGGGGCATGGGGACCACATGCACGGTGGCGGTCGTCCGGGGAGACCAACTCTATGTTTCCCACGTTGGTGACAGCAGGGCCTATCTCCTAAGGGCCGGGTCACTGCACCAGATAACCCAAGACCATAGCTGGGTGGAAGAACAGGTGGCGTTGGGGTTATTGGGCCGGGAAGAAGCCCGGGCCCACCCCAACCGGAACATCATCACCCGGGCCGTGGGTCTGGAGCAGAAGGTAGAGGTGGATGGGTATCTGGTCTCCTTGGCGGACAAAGATATCTTGCTTCTGTGCTCGGACGGACTGACCACGATGATTGAAGACTCCCAGATCGAGTCCATCCTATCTGAGCACGGGCCCGCGGAGGCGTGCCGAGCTCTGATCAGCGCGGCCAATTGCCAGGGCGGGCATGACAACGTCACCGTCGCGGTCGCCAGGGTGACCGGCGGGCCGAGTAGCGCGCCTTTACCCGCAAGTCCGCACCCAGACGCGGACACGGTGGAGATCGCACGGTCCCCGTCGGTCTGGCGGAAGTTTTCCAGGTCAGTCCTGAGGCGATAGAGCTAGATGCTTGAACGAATAGGAAGATACGAAATTCTGGAGCGCATCGCCGCTGGCGGTCAGGGGACCGTTTACCGTGCCCGCGACACTGTCCTGGACAGGGTTGTGGCAATCAAGGTCATCAACCAGTCACTGGCGGACGATCCGGCATATCTGGAAGCATTACAGCGGGAGGCCCGGCTGGCGGCTGGCCTGGATCATCCCAACATCACAACTGTTCATGATTTTCAATTCGAGGGGGACACTCCCTACCTGGTCATGGAATATGTCCCTGACTCCCTCGATAAACACTTGCGGAGGCGTCAGCCACTCCCCCAAGCAGAGGCCGTCGAGATCGCCATCCAGATCTGCAAGGCTCTCGCATACGCCCATTCCAACGGCGTCATCCACCGAGACATCAAACCTCAGAATGTGCTCTTAACCGAGGATGGGATTGCGAAAGTCAGCGATTTCGGGATAGCCCGAGCCATCGCCTCGTCAACCCAAAGCAGGACTACCAGGGCGGTGGGGACGCCGTTCTATATGGCACCGGAGCAATGGACTGGTTCTCCGGCTGATGCCAAGGCCGACATCTATTCACTTGGTGTCTTGCTGTACGAACTCTTGACCGGCAGCCCCCCGTTCCAGGGGGACTCTGTTGAAGTCATATACGTCCAGCACCGGGAATCGCCTGTCCCACCAATCCCTCGAAATCGAGGCGTCCCGAAAGGACTAGAAGACATCGTCCGCCGGGCTATGGGAAAACGGCCTTCGGACCGGTTCGATTCTGCCGGCCAGATGGCCTCTGCACTGGAGGCATTGGGTGAGGAGCCTGCAAAACCCGACAAGGACGGGCAAGCAACAAGAAAAAAGGAACCTCAATCATCCAAAGAAACGCCTTCTGCAAGGCGAAAGTTTACTCGTCGGGTAGATCTGATTCTGATCGCTGCCATCACCTTGGCAATATCCGGATCTGTCGTAGCGGTGATTGTATCCGGAGCGGGCTCTTCTTCGTCCAACGGGGACGTCTTGACCTTTGACGGCGCGGTTCAGATCACAGGGGTTACGGAAGTACGATTCCGATCCCTTTCTGGAGAGGAAATACCGGGCCTCGCTGAGAGATTTCAGGGAGACAGGGTATTTTCGATCGAGCGTGACGGTCCATTAGAAAACCCGATAACGATATCGGTGGAACTTAGCTCATCGGCAGTTGAGACTGCCGCAGGTTTTCCATCCCGAGTCCTTATTCAGCATTTCGTAGAGCCTAACTGGGTCCCACTAGACACCTCAGTCGATCTAGAGGCCGGAATTGCGTCTGCCACAGTTGATCATCTCAGCATCTTTGCGCTAACCGTGGAGCGAGCATCGACCTCTCACTGCAGCGAGTTGCCGATGCAAGATCAGGCTGGATGTCAATCAGAGGCCATCGCGTTAGCCCGAACCAATCCGTTTACCCCTACACCGCTTCCAACGCCAACGGCTGTTGCGTCACCCACTCCGGGCACAGATGCCGCTGGGGCGAGGTCCCTGATCTGCGACACGATAGAGTTCGATGAAGTCTTAACAGGAGAGATATTTAACGAAACATTTTCTACGCGGTCTGCTATTGAAGCAAACCTGATTCAATCAGGCTGCGAATTGTCTGGGGAGCTAAGCATCCTATCAACCACTCTGCGGGGATCCGGTCCGCTCAGGGGAACAATCGACGGAAATGTTGTTCGTTTCGTGATAGCCGGAGAATCGAATGATGCGGGAAGGGATCTGGAATTCTCCGGCTTAATCGAGCAGGATCTAATCTCGGGTAGCTACTCGGTGCCGAGTACCAGAGAATCGGGTGCGTGGAGCCTTGGACCAGACAATGATGGCGGGAGCGGAATTCAAGGAACTCCTTCACCCACAGTTAGACCCATTCCAGCGACGCCCTCAAACATCCCCACCCTGGCGGTCTCGAAACCGACGGCGTCCTTGACCGCCTGGCCGAGCGATTCAAGAAAAGGCACTGTACATCCGCTGGGTGGCACCACTCACGATGTTGGAACCCAAATCACTGTCACGGCGATAGCCAACCCCGGTAATAGGTTCTTGGGATGGACCGGAGCATGCTCTGGCACGGGTTCTTGCCAAGTGACACTAGATCGAGACGAAACGGTAATCGCCCGTTTCGGACCTATACCGCCTCCGACTCCGACTCCGACCCCGCCAACAAGTTATTCCCGCGCCGTGGGGACGCTTGTACACGACCCTGATGCAAACACCATAAAATTACATTCGGCAGGCGTCACTGTATCCAACTTTGTAGCAGAAGCTGAATTTTTCAACCCCTACGCCACGACTGTGGGCTCTTGGGACTACGGGTTCTTGCTAAGGAGATCTGGTAGTCGTTTCGATGTTTTCGTAGTCACAAGCAGAAACAGATGGGAACACAGGTTCCGTGACGGCGTCAGCGATGGGACGGACGAAACGATAAATTCTGGTTCCCTCAGTTCATTCGGCACAGATGCCTTCGACACATCAAGCAGAGGGAGCAATCAATTGAAATTGGTGGTTGCCGGTACTAAGGCGTGGGTGTTCATCAACGGGAAATTTACGACGGTCCTCAATCTCGGCTCAGCGGTGACACGGGGCGATGTCCAAGTGGCATCAGGATACTTTAATGGCGATGAGGTTGGTGGGGCGGAAACCCGCTTTGAAGATTTCAAAGTAACCTCAATAGATAAACTTTTTGGACCTGCAAGTGGGAACTTAGTCGATAGCCAAGATCTCATTTCGGGTCGCCGCAGTGGTGTCGAGATCAATGACTCAGTCATCGAAGCAGAATTCTTCAATCCCAGCGTTTCGGGGAATTGGAGTTATGGATTCATGGTCCAATCTTCTGGAGCGAACAACTTTGAAGCCATCTTCGTTAGAAACACGGTCGGTAGTTCATTCAACACAACCAAGTGGCATCACATCACTCGCACGGGCTCTGTGGAATCATCGACCGAAGTGGGTTCTGGCTCAGTATTCGGACTTGATACATCCCTAAGAGGAAGTAACCGTTTGTCGTTGCTGACCCTAGGGAATGAAGCATGGCTATTTCGTGATCAAACGCTCATAACCAAATTACAGTTGGGGGTCTATCAGAATCATGGTGACGTATCAGCAATAGCGAGCTATTTCAGTGACGATAGCTCGGCTGGAAAGATAACACGGTATGAAGACTTCACAGTGTGGTCGCCAGCGTCCTCGTCTCCCTTCGGATTAGTTTTCCCGACGCCAACAGCCCGGCCAGTACCCACTTCCACTCCTCGACCATTACCGACCTTTGCACCTACCGCAACGCCGACGCGTGTGCCAACTCCAACCTCAATACCCACGGCGGTTCCAACAGGGGCGCCCAAAGAATTGACCAAGGTCTCGTTGGCCCTGGACTGGTTCCCCTGGTCCAACCACTCCGGCCTATACGTGGCCGTGGAGCGGGGCTACTTCGCCGACGAGGGGCTGGACGTGGACATCTACGTCCCAGGCGACCC
>JAQBXL010000150.1 GCA_027624135.1 Chloroflexota bacterium | reverse complement strand
GTCTTTTCTTGCAAGCAATATTTATACGAGTTTTAGCTTTTTACCAAACTCCGGGATGACTCATGTTTTTCTATTTCCCCACCGAAGGCGCTGGCACGCCCAGCGACAACTGCCGATCAGCCGTGTTTTGCTCGCTCGATTTAAGCGCTAGGAGTGGACGTTGAGGATCGAGGCCTAAACTCCTCGATAAGTGAAGGGTCGGTCGCTTGGTCGCTATTCGCATGGTAACGCGGAGAGTTAGAACCGTTCAGTTCATTTACCCTTCGCCGCATGTCGTCCAAACGCGAGAAGTCGGTTATTCCGGATACGATGGTGATCGCCGACAGGGATTTGGTTTTCCTATCCGGATAGTCACCGTAGCGCACTTTACCCACGGTGGTTAGTTCTTCCAACTTGCCCCGGCCCGCAGCTATGGACTGGGTGAACAGGTGTTCCGGCCGGCCATGGACGATCAATGATGCAGCCCGGGCGCCCCTAACATCCGCCGGGAAGGTGAGAGCGCTTGTCTCAACGCTCTTCTCGATGATGTTCTCCAAGTCAATAGTGCTGGGGTCCATTCCATTGCTGCGCCAGAAACGGGATTTCAACTTGATCTCTTCGGAATGGAACCCGATGGTCGAGATGTCGCCCATGAGACCCAAGGTAGCCTTGATCTCTGACGAACTGAACACTTCCTGAGGTGGAGGGCGGACCTCTCCGGCGGTCATGATGGTATCCAGAGCCCGAGCCAAGCGATCGTTGATCCTCTGGAACATCGTTTCCATCGATTCCCGCGTTAAGCTCTTCTGCTCGAACTGCTGATTATCCACCAACAATATGTTGTTGAAGTAATGGTTCCAGAGCTCAAAGCTTTTGATCGTGTTGGAAAGGTTGAGGGCCTCTTTTTCATTGGGCATACCGGTCACCGACGGAACGACGCCGATACCGTAGACCGGGATGCTCTTGAATATGTTCTTGAGTTCATTGGCCAGAACGAAACTGCCGCCAGCGCCGGTCCCGCCCCCCAGGCCTGCCGCGATCCAGATCGCCTCGGGGTCTTGCCAACGAACCATATTGTCAATCGCGTCCATCATCTGGGCCAGCGATTTTTCGGCGATGCTGGCACCCAAGTCGATGTCTGATCCGACGCCCCGTCCCCGCAGGGCATACTTTCCAATCAGAACCTTTTGTTCGATGTTATCCAGGCCAGAAAGGTCCGCTTCTTCAGTGTTGATAGCGATGGCGCTATAGAGGCCACGGTTCATCCCCATCAGGGAATCTACTATCTTGCCCCCTGCCTGTCCAAAGCCGATCCAAAGAACTCTCATCGATCCGTAACTCTCGTGTCGGTCCACTCCAGCCAAGGCTGGGTGGCCGGAATTCTACCACAACAAAGCCGGTCAACGTGATATTGACCTGGCTTTGGTACCCCAAAGATCTGAACACCAACGACCTAAAATCGAAAGCCGCTGGATTAACTCTCTCGTTCGATCTCGCCGATGGAGTTCATGAACTCTTTGCCCTGATGGCAGATCTGGCACACTCCCCAGCTAACTGGGCCGTGAGCCGTCTCAATGACCCAGTGGTGACAGCAGGTTGGCTTGGCCGGCTCTTCGAACAGCGCCTGGGCTACCGTGCTTGCCACAAAGTCTTTCTCGATGACCATGAACTACCTCCAAGTTCGGGCGCTAACCACACCGTTGCCATGGCCGAATCTGACCCTAATATTGCGAACGGCGCTGCGGTAAAAGGGGTTGGAAATTAAATGCCTCTTTTCACCGCCTCATGTTGTCAGACGTTACTTATTAATCTGTGGATATGTCAACGGAATATAAAACTTATTTTATTTAATTTTTATATTATAACCAAAATATTAGGCGTGAGAAGTTTTTCAAAATGCCAAATGGACCGGCAACTATCGCTGCCGGTCCTCTGGGTTATTGGGTGTTATTCAGTTGGCGCTGTCCGGCGCGCCGTAAAAACGTAAAGAGACCAGGCTTATCGTTTCCGAAGCCTGGTCTCTTCTATGTCCTTTGTCCTTACTCCACTACCCCGCAGATTGCCGGTCAGTCAGACCGAATCAGCCCACCTTGGCGTCCGCTTTGCCGCCCACCGCGCCTGCCTAACAACGGCTGGCGGAACGGAGATGAAAGTATTTGGCTGTTAATTAGCTACTTAGTCGAGGTTCATGGATCGGGATGCCCCCGCTGACCCCTGGGATAACTCCTGAGAGTTCTCCGATGGTCCCTTCAATTCCCACTTCATGGTCAGCGGGGGGTGTACTAGGGAACTTCCAGGCATGTTCAATGATGAATTTATGAACCATGCTCACCTCCTGGTTGGTTTTCCCAGTCTGCCGTCGTTTCAGCGACTGGCCAGTGACTGGGATCGGTGGAGAGGCCGGTTGCGGTCCCTTGGGCCTTAAGGCCCCGGCTGGTCCGCTTGTTTTGTCGCTTGTGGTGTCGTCCTCTCCGTGCCTACACTTTATCTCTGCGGCCAGGGCTGCCAAAGGGCCAAACGGACTGATTCTTACAGGGCCAATGGTCATATTTAGCTCTGGACCGCCCACACAAGGTGGGTTACTCAGGCAAGGACCCCGTGGTTATTTGTTTATAATGGTCAATAGCAATAATAATGACCGACTTACCTCAAAACACCGGCGGCCTAAACCCAGGTGGGTCATACGATAACCAACCGTCTAGCCCGTCTAACCCGTATAAAACCGAAGGCGGAGCGCTCCACGACGCCATTCGCACTCTCAGTTCCAATCTCTCCCTGGAGATGGTGCTGCAGCAAGTGGCCGACCTTAGCCGCGAATTGGTCTCAGCCACCTACAGCGCCCTGGGAATCATGGGACCGGACGGAACCCTGTTGCAGTTCATCACCTCCGGCATCTCCCAGCAGGACCGCGACCGTATCGGCCCGCCACCGGAGGGCAAGGGACTTCTGGGAGTGGCGCTACGGGAAGGGCAATCCCTTCGTTTGGCCAACCTGGCCGAGCACATCCAGTCCGCTGGATTCCCAGCAAACCACCCCGATATGCGCAGTTTCCTAGGCGTGCCCATCACATTCAAGGGCGTCGTATTGGGCAATCTCTACCTGACCGACAAGATCGGCGCCGATGAGTTCTCAGCCAACGATGAAGATATCGTTACCCTTTTTGCCGCCCAGGCTGCGGTGGCCATCGAGAACGCTCGCCTTTTCGAGGCTGAAACCCGGCGATCTGCTCAGTTGGACGTGCTTAACCTCATGGGCCGGGAGCTCACTCGCATCTTCGACCTAGACCTACTGCTGAAGAAGGTGGCCGATCTGCTGAGGGAGGGATTCCAGTATCGGAATGTACAGATATTCTGGGTGGACCGGGAAAACAATGCCATCCAGATCAGAGCGTTGGCGGGATCCATAGAAGGCAATATCCCGCTTGGGACGCATCGCCCACTGGACCGGGGAATCGCCGGATGGGTCGCACGCACCGGCCAAACCGCGCTATGTAATGACGTCCGAGACGATTCCCGTTACTATGCCGTGCCTGGGATTGATACCGCTGCCGAGCTTGCGGTGCCCGTGGTTGTGAAAGACGAAACCGTTGCCGTGATCAATATCGACGGCCCAGAACCCCACATCTTTGACGAAAGCGACGTCAAGACACTGGAAACACTGGCCGATCAATTATCGGTTGCCATCGAAAACATCAACCTATATCTCCAGCAACGTGACCAGTCCCAACGGCTGGCGATTGCCGACGAGCGCGACCGCATCGGCCGGGACTTACACGATGGCGTTATCCAATCCATGTACGCCGTCGGACTGACGCTGGAGGACATTGCCAGCCTGGCCGACAATGAACCGGAGAACGTCAAGCCCCGGATAGAAAAAGTTGTGGATGACCTGAACCAGGCGATCGGAGACATTCGCCGCTACATCATGGACCTGCGACCAACGGAGCTTCAGGGGAGACGTTTGGAAGAGGCCCTGGCATCGCTCGTAGGGTACCTGGAGGACCGCGCCGGCGTGTCCGTCACAGTCGATCTGGATATGGATCCGTCGCTTTTGCCCGAACGCTATTTCGTGAATCTATGGCACATACTGCAGGAGTCCTTCTCCAATATCGAGAAATATGCCCAGGCCAAGAACGTTTTGGTGTCTTTTTCAGTCATAGACGGCGACATCTGCCTGACCATCGCCGACGACGGAGTTGGCTTCGAACTGGAGACTGCCGAGTTGGGCCGCGGTTACGGCCTTCCCAACATCAAAGACCGGGCAGAGCGCTTGGGCGGAGTGCTTTACATCAAAAGCTCTCCCGGCGCCGGCGCCAAACTTGACATAAAAGTCCCGGTGCCAGTTCCAACGGCCCCCCGCCCACTGGTGTAACCTATACCCATAGATGGGCCTGTTGTCCAACTACGGTCCAACCATAGCCCATCGAAGAGCGGCGACCACATACTGAGGTGAGTTACATGGCGGTGAACGATAAACTGAGGATTCTCGTTGTTGACGACCATGACATCGTCCGTAAAGGGCTGGCCATGCTGATCTCACGTCAGGAAGACCTCTCTGTTGTGGCCGAGGCTGGCACTGTGGCGGAAGCCGTTGCTAAAGCCCGCGAGTCCGTGCCCGACGTGGTGGTGATGGACATACGCCTTCCCGACGGCTCAGGAATCGAGGCTTGCCGTGAGATTCGCGACGAGAACGCCGACATCAAAGTCCTGATGTTGACCTCATACAGCGACGAGGAGGCCGTGATGGGCTCCATCATGGCCGGAGCTTCGGGATATCTCTTGAAGGAGATACGCTCTCAAGAGATAGTTGAAGCCATCCGCAAGGTAGGATCAGGACAGTCCTTGTTGGACCCAAGCGTCACTGCCAGCGTCCTGGAACGCGTGCGGCGGGGCAAAGAGGAAGACGTTCTCTCCCAGCTGACCGAGCAGGAGCAGAGAATACTAGAGCTTATCGCCGAAGGCCAGACCAATCGGGAGATCGCAGGCCAGATCAACCTGAGCGACAAAACGGTAAAGAATTACGTCAGCAACATACTGGGCAAGCTGGAAGTGTCCCGCCGGTCCCAGGCGGCGGCTTTTCTGGCCGAGCGAAGGGGCCGCCGGGACTACGATCGCTGATATAACGACAAGTTCAAACCAAGGCAAACCCAATCTTGGATTCGAAGGGGCCGGGTGGTGAATGTACCGCCCGGCCCCTTTTATTATGCCCAACCGGCCTACCCGACAGATTACCTTCGGCACTCTCAGGCGATCCGTCTGTGGACGTATCGTGAAGTAGCCATGAGTATCCGAATTTTTCTGATCGACGAGCACCGCCCTACCAGAGAGATACTCGCCCGGCGCCTGGCTTCCATGCCCGGCCTAGACGTAGTCGGCTCTACTTGCGATGGCGAAGCGGCGATCCGGGACATCGCAGGTCTCAATCCGGATGTGGTGCTGATCGACCCCAAGATGAAACAGGCCGACGGCATCGATCTCTGCCGCCGGGCGGTGGCCGCTGACCAGCAGGCCACGGTCGCTGTACTGACCTCTTACCTGGACCCCGATGAGCGGCGTCAAGCGTATGAGGCGGGAGTGAACGATTATCTCTTAAAAGACGTTGACACCGACAACCTGGCCAACTGGATCAGGATGGCCGTAGGTCGCCAGCCGGAGGTTGCAGAAGGTTGACCTTGAACATGGCCCGTCGTATTTCATTCAACATGGCCGCAACATGGCCCGCCGTATGTCACTCAATAGATATCCGATTGGCCTAACCCACATTTCCCATATGGCTAAAAACTCTGTTCTGTAATTCGTCTAACTACTTTGATCTACCGCCCAATCAAGTGCGCTTTGCCTTTGGTAAAGCTATAATTACTCCATAACCAACCAGGTTTA
>JAQBXL010000149.1 GCA_027624135.1 Chloroflexota bacterium | reverse complement strand
TTCCGATACGGTCTTCGGTAGCGCGCCCTCAGCGGATACGACCATCGAGAACGCCTTCGTGTCCCGCCGCCATTTTCAGATCCGCGGACAGGACGGTGTCTATTACATCAGTGACCTGGACAGCACCAATGGCACCTACCTGAACGGAGAACGTCTGCCGCCGAATGTAGAGCGGCGGGTGAAGGACGGCGACCAAATAAGCCTGGCGAAAGACGAGGTGGTATTTCGCTTCGTTGATCCAGTCAGCACGGTCCGGATCGACCCTAACACTCCTTTGACCGGTGGTCCTCCGGACAAGGAAGAGTTGGTGATTGAGCTAGCTTCCCGCGATGTATGGGTCAGGGGTCAAATACTGGAGCCTCGACTGTCAAGGAAACGGTTCGACATCCTGGAGATTCTATACAGGAACAAAGGGAGAGCCGTGAGCCGGGATGAGATTGCCGAGGCAGGGTGGCCGGAAATGGCCGGTAGGTCCGGTCCTCCTGTATCCGACGCATCGATTGACCAGTACATATTCCTACTCCGCCAGCGTATCGAAATAGACCCAGCCAGTCCGAAGTTGATCGTGACCCTACCAAGATTCGGTTTTCAGATGCCGTGAAATTGTAATGGGAAATTGAGGTCCTATTAAGGTTAGTTTCAAGCTGTAGGGTCTAAGTCCGCCTAATCTGAGATTGGTTCACATATCCCTGAGCCAATCAGAAATCGGAGGGCGAACACCATGTTTCCAGAATTTAGTGAAGGGACGTTTCTCTGGGCCTGGTTCCATAGTTGGGCTGGCGTAAACGGGATGGCCGTATCGCTGATCGTGGCAACTCTGGCAATCGTACTGACCAAATGGAGCCCCTACCGCGGAGTCATCAAGATGGTCATTACGGCAGGCGCTTTAGCAACCTTGCCTCTAGGGTTGGACAAGATGGGAGTCGTTTTAACTCCGGTCGTGTCCATCCCCATGAACAACGACCAGGTGGCGACCTACCTCAGCTTCTTCGGTTCGGTGTTGACGGTATCGGTCGGCGTGCCCTACCTGTTTCATCAACTCTTCCGGGCAGCGTCCGGCAAGGTGACGGGATACTTGGGTAACGCGAGCATGTACCGCCAGCCCCAACCCGCTCCTGCTGGTGCAGCCGTAGCCGGACATACCATGAACTTCCAGGCCGGACCCAGGATGGGTGAGACGGTGGATCTGGGACGCGACACTCTCAGCATCGGGCGCTCCCCGGACAATGACGTCGTTATCGACGACCCCACGGCACCACCCGCCGCCTCCCCCTGGTGGTCTTCCAGGAGGAGGAACAGAGTGCCCTCCTCCCCTGGGACGGGGAGTTCTACGACCTGCCGGACTGGCGGGACGCCAAGGTCCACCCCGACCACCACATCGCCTACGGCTACGCCTTATATTCGGCGCCCCACCTGACCTGCCCGCCCGGCACCAAGGTGGAGGTGCGGGGTGACAGCAAACTGGTGCGGCTCTACCGGCGGGGGGTGCTGGTCAAGGTGCACCCCAGAAAGCCCCGGGGCGGCCGCTCCACCGACGAGGACGACTACCCTCCCGAGCTCACCATTTACACCACCAGGGCCCCCGACCGGGTGCTCCGCCGGGCCGGAGAGCTGGGGACCGCGGTGGGCGCCTTTGCCGGCCGGCTGCTCAGCGGTCCCCTACCGTGGTCCAAGCTGCGCCAGGGTCAGAAGCTGCTCCGCCTGGGGGAGCGCTACACCCCGGAACGCCTGGACGCCGCCTGCCGCAGGGCGCTCTCGGTGGACCTCATCGACGTGCGCCGCCTAGAACGCATCCTGGTGGAGGCCCTGGAGGAGGAGGCGCTGCCCGAAGACACCGCACCTGGACTCCCCTTGCAGGGACGCTTCGCCCTTCCAGGCCACACCTTTGCCCAACCCCACAACGGACACTCCGCCCTGGCCGGGCTGGACGTATCTGCCCAAGGAGACAACCCATGACTACCACCACCGAGCTTGCCCCCTTGCTAAAGCGCCTGAAATTGGGCGCCATGCTGGCCACCCTGCCCGAGCGGCTGGCCCTGGCCCGGCGGGAGCAGCTGGACTACGCCGCCTTCCTCCAGACCCTGCTCACCGACGAGGTGTCCCGCCGCGATCACCGGCGCCTGGAGGTCCACTTACAGCAGGCCGGCTTCGAGGAAATCTGCCGCCTGGAGGACTTCGACTGGTCCGCCGAGATCACCCTGGACCGGAGGCTGTTGGACGCCGCCTTCTCCCTGGACTTCTTAGACCGGCGGGAGCACGTTTTGTTCGTTGGCCCCGTGGGGGTGGGCAAGTCCTTCCTGGCCCAGGCCCTGGGCTACGCCGCCGTCCGCAGCGGCCGCAGCGTGCGCTTCGCCGCAGCCGACCACTTCTTCAGGACCCTGGCCCAAGCCCGGGTGGACCACACCCTGGAGAGGGCCTTCCGGTCCTTCCTGGCGCCCGACTTGCTTATTATCGATGACTTGGGGCTCAGGCGGCTGAACGCTCAGCAGTCCGCGGACCTCTACGAGCTCATCGTGGCCAGGCACCGCAGGTCCAGCCTGATCATCACCAGTAACCGGAGCGTGGAGGAGTGGCTGGGCATCTTCGATGACCCCATCCTGGGCAACAGCGCCCTGGACCGGCTGGCCAACGCCAGCTACCAGATCGTCATCGAAGGCTCCAGCTACCGCCAGAGATTATCGCCCCACCGGAGGCAGGAGGTGTTGACGCCGTGACCTGACCTATCACAAACTCAATCGTGCCAGCGCCCAGGTGGTCCAATGTCTGTGGCGATGAGTGGCCTAATGTTCGTGGCGAATGACACATCTGCGCCAAGCGGTTGGTGCCCTTCTTGCCCGAACTTGTCCCCGCCCTGGAGCGGCACGGACACTTGGTGTTGTCTGAGGACGTCAGGGAACAGCTGTTGGAACTGAGCTCCGCCACCGCCGACCGGTTGCTGCGTCCCTTGCGGCAGGAGGATAAGCGAAGGGGGATCAGCACCACCCGGCGAGGGACGCTATTGAAACACCAGGTGCCGGTACGGACCTTCGCCGACTGGGCCGAGACGGAGCCCGGATTCGTTGAGGCGGACCTGGTGGCCCACTGCGGCCACCGGGCCGAGGGCGCTTTCCTCTACACCTTAGTCTTGACGGACGTGGCGACGGGGTGGACCGAATGTCTGCCGCTTCTGTTCCGGACGCAGGAGGCTGTGGTCCAGGCGCTGGAGAGGGCACGGGCATTGCTGCCGATGGCCCTGTTGGGTCTGGACACGGACAACGGGAGCGAGTTCCTGAACGCCGAGTTGCTGGCCCACTGCCAGAGGGAGCAGATCACCTTTACGCGGGGGCGGGCCTACCGGAAGAACGATCAATGCTACGTGGAGCAGAAGAACGGGTCGATCGTACGCCATCTGGTGGGGTACGACCGGTTCGAGGGGTCGGCAGCCTACCGCCAACTGGCCGAGCTGTACCGGGCGGTCCGGCTGTACGTGAACTACTTCCAGCCGTCGATGAAGCTTCGGACCAAGCACTGGGAGGGCGGTCGGGCGCGCCGTTGACACGAGCCGGCACAGACCCCTTTCCAGCGTCTGGTTGACTCTGGAGTGGTCCCCCAAGGTACCCTCGGCCGCCTGGAAGGGGTCTACCGGACCCTCGACCCGGTGATGCTGCTGGGCCAACTCCAAGCCTTGAAGGCGCTTAGGATCAAATATGTGGCCCAGGGGAATGAGGGCGCTCCGGGCGTACCTCGCATCCCAGGAAAAGTAATCAGCCTAATCGGACGCCGCAAGAGCTGCAAACGCGGTGCTCATCCCTAATGAAGAAAGCTAGCGGAGCAAGCAAGAAGTCAAGAATAAGTAAGGCAATGAAGACCAACCAACTTGTACTGGTCATTTCTTTCTTTAAAAATGGCGGCATTTGGGTGGCGCAATACGGACAAGAGAAGCCTCGGCGTTGTTGAACAACCTTTGGGTCCGGAATTGGGTCCGTTCCGGAACCAGAGGTTGCTGTGCCGCAATTGACACAGAAGTGGGCAGCCGTGTCAATTGTGGCCCCACATTGAGTGCAAAACGGTCCAATACTCGCCATCTATAGCATGCACCACATTCAGATTTTGACCATGCCGTCAAAGACGGGGTTGCGCAACAGACTCTGAATCTTCTGAGATTCGTAGACCGTTCTATGATTCCGTCGGTTTGGGTCCATGTTAAGGTGCACGAAGCGAGAAATGTTAAGCTCCCCGTAGTCCTCATCAACGTATTGGAAACCCGGCAATCAAACGAATCGCAATTGTCAAAGACATGGTGATGGCGACAATCGTGAGCACTGGAAAGGGATTAACAGAATCGATTTTCCCCAGACATAATCTCGATGAGACGTAAATCCCATAAAAAGCGATTCCGATATAAACGGGAAACAAGGGGTTCAATTTGAAAGCGGTAGAGAAACTTCCGTGGGCCGACGAATAAATGCTGCGGGTAAGGCCGTCCAGCGGGTCTTCATAGCCCGTCAACCTTCGGACCAAAGAAATGTCGGGCATCCAGTCCGGCTGCCATGTCGCAGCTAAGGCCAGATAAATAGCCCAGAGGAAGGCGGACGCCCCGAATAGAAGCCGTGGCAAGATTAGTGTATTCAGCTTAGTCTGATACCGCAGGAACTACATACACGCCGTTCTTCGCGAATGAAAAATGCTAGAGGAGCCAGCAAGAAATCAAGCAATAGTAAAATGATGAAGACCACCCAACTGGTACCAGTCATTTGTTTTTTAAACAATGGAGGCGTGGCGGTCGAGCAATATGGGCATGAGTAACCGCCAGACCGTTGTGCGGGATGGTTTGCCATTGACTCCCCCAACTTGAAACCAATGAACGCGGAAGCGACAGATAGATTCCTAAAGAAACGAACTAATCGCTTAACTGACCCATATACCTTTCCCTTATGGATTCGCAGATTCTAAAGACTCGACTGGTGATTGTCAAACATTTGGTAAGCCGACATTTCCCAGTGTAGGCGTAGCCGGCCAGGCGGCTGTAAACGGATTGTCTTAGCAGGGGAACCAGTTGGTGGAGGATATTGCGTCCGGTACGGCTTTCCTGGAGGCAGTCCTCAGCGATTTCGGTCAAGCCCAAGGCATCATCAAACTCTCGAAAAGCCAGAAGACCAGCGTCGGAGGTGATGGTTGAGCCGTGGAATTCCAGGCGGACTTTGGGGTTGAATTGGAGCCGGAGGGGAGTCTTTTCGCTGTCACCCATTGGGTGCCTCCAAATTGCTTGCGCTATCTTACTGTAAAGTCATATGTACTGGAGTAATTATAGCTGTGAAATGGGCAAATGGCGCATAATTTGACAATGATTGAAATACCAGCGACGAATTACAGAACAGAGTTTTTAGCCATATGGGAAATGTGGGCTTAAATGTGTCCCATTATCGCCGAACGCCTACAGCCAAGAAGAACTTGCGATTCGTGCGGCAAGTCAAAGGACGTGTCCGGCGGGAAAGTGTGCGAGAGTGGCCATTTCATGTGCAGCGAATGCGTCTACTCCGGCACCGGTCTGGCAGGTGGGCGGTCGTCGTGTGCGCTATGCCGCAAACCATTGAGGTAGGGTCGATGACCCCAAACTGAATCCCCCAAATTTCCAGCCGGCAAGTCCTTCGCCACTTTTCATCGATGAGCGGAAAGACCATAAGGGATTGGGGGGGGACGAAACCAACTGTCGGTAGAATCGCACGATCTGTACGTCCGTGAGTCAAACAGATGACTCAGCTTTGACCGATCTTACCCCCTTGCGGGGCGCAGGAGCACGGAGGGGGTATTATGCTGTAACCTTGGTGGGGTGAACTGACCCACCGAATGCGTTATCACGCAGGGGATGAGGCCTATCAGTGCTATCGCTTCAGGATCGAGTGGAGCACAACCTCAGAGAGATGTTGAGAACTCAACAAATTAGCACCCACGGC
>JAQBXL010000148.1 GCA_027624135.1 Chloroflexota bacterium | reverse complement strand
TCACGGATTAATGCGATTAATTCCAAACTGAACCTCACAATCGCGGCGTGTTGCTCTGCGTAACCTACGGGGTCGCCACCTGGGACCTGGTGGGTGATGTCCAGTGTTTCGCGGAGAGACCCCCACCGGTGCGTAAAATCCAACAACCCGGCGTCGTCGTTGAATTGAACCTTCGTTGCGAATTCAGAAACTATTTCCGGGAACTCCCACGGGTCATAAAACCTGGCTCTCTCTCGTCTTCCTCGCTCTACTACGCGCCTCTCTATTTCCTTGGTTCCTTCGATGGTTTCTTCAATCTCATAGCGTTCTCCTACCCTCATTCGGTTCACGGCTTGCCATGTCGCCATTATGAACTCCTATCGCCAATCTGGCGGTATTATTGGCGATGATTATATTAATCATCGCCAGTGATTAGCTTAAACTAGGGAGCATCAGGAAGCAACTAGAGGAGGGGTGTGATGGAGATTTCGGAGAAGGCCGCGTTCGGAATCGCGGCGTGCTGTTCATACCTAGAAATAAGCCGACCGACGCTTTATCGCCTTATGGACTCCGGGCAGATCCGCAGTTTTCATATCGGTCGCCGCCGGTTGATTTTGCGGGAGGATCTCGATGGTTTCTTGCAGGCCCAGTTGGCGGCATCGTGATGGCGATGATTGATCACGCACTGGCCTACGCCGAGAGGGGCTGGCACGTTTTTCCGATTCACTCTGTCGGAGAGGGATGCTCCTGTAACAACAATGCTTGTGAAGACCAGGGCAAACACCCCAGAACTCCGCACGGGCTTCTAGATGCCACCACTGAGGCCGACATAATCAGAGATTGGTGGAGCCAATGCCCCGATGCCAACATCGGAGTCAGAACCGGCAAGATATCGGGAATCGTGGTGCTAGACATCGACGCCAAGAGCGGCGGATTGGAGTCTTGGAGAGACCTCCAGGATTTCAACGGACGTGTCGATACGTTGACCAGCCAAACTGGAGGCGGCGGCCTGCACCTGTTCTTTGAGGCCCCAGAGGTAGAACTGAAGAGTACGTCAGGGCAGATGGCACCAGGCATCGACACGAAGGCGGAGGGCGGCTACGTCGTGATGCCGCCTAGCCTACACATCTCGGGACGGAGGTACCGGTGGGAGGACGAGGACGATGAGTAAAATCGCTCCGGGAGTGCGCGGGTATGCCGGTATCAAAAGGCCCAAAGGTGCTTTAGGTATTTTTGACACCTCATTAGTTGGTCGTTCTGAGACTTTTATTCTAGAGGTGGCACAATGGTGACGACATCGGCCAGACCACAACCGCTCACGGGATGGCTGCTGGCGAAATACCCGAAGAAGGCGGCGGTCAATCCCCGTACCTCCAACGGCGGCACTATTCCGGAAGGCCAGCGCAATGATGCATTAGCCCGACTTGCAGGCAAGATGCGTCGGAGCGGGATGACCCATATTGAGATTGAACCATCCTTACTGGCCATAAATGAAAGCCGTTCGAGTCCTCCTCTGTCGGTGGAGGAGGTCGTAAAGATAGCGGCCAGTATCGGTAGTTATCCGGCAGGAGATGTCCCGCAGGTGCTGGAAGATGAGACCGACTGGGAGCCACGCCAGGGGTTACCTAATGAACTACCGGGTGTGCCGTCTCTGCCTGCGGGAATGATACCCGAGCCCTTTCGTCCATGGTTGGAAGAAGTGGCTGACCGGGCCAGCGTGCCGCTGGAGATGGTGGTCTGCCCCGCTATTGCGAGCTTAGGAGCGTTGGTCGGGCGGAAGCTGGGGATCCGCCCATCACGGTTTGATGACTGGCTGGTCGTGCCGAACATTTGGGGTGGAATAGTCGCCAGACCTGGTGCGATGAAGACCCATGATATCGAGCAGGGCACCGTCCATCTGAGGAGGCTGGCCGTCAACGCTCATGATGAGTACGAGGCAGAGCGCGAAGAGATGGAAGCGTACCGCGAACGGGTTGAGGCCGAAATCGCTGGGGTCAAGGAAGAGATGAAGAAGGTCTCCAAGAAGCATGGAGACCTGGACCAACTACAAACCCACTTAGCCGACCTAAAACGAGACCTTAAAGATGCCACGGTGGTCGAGCGCCGTTACCTTACCCAGGACGCGACGGTGGAGAAGTTAGGGGAGCTGCTGAAGGAAAACCCCGACGGTATCTTGGTCCTGCGTGATGAACTTGCGGGGTGGCTGCGCACTTTGGAGAAGCCGGGCCGGGAGGGTGACCGTGAGTTCTACCTTGAGGGATGGAACGGCACGGGCGGCTATACCTTCGACCGTATCGCCCGTGGAACCGTCCACATCCCTGCGGTCTGCTTGTCCATATTCGGCGGCATCCAGCCAGGGAAACTCACCGGCTATATCCGGGAAGCAGTGGCGGAAAGCGGCGGCGCTGACGGCCTACTCCAGCGCCTACAACTTATCGTGTGGCCGGACGAACTTGGGGAGTGGAAGAAATCGGAAAGGTGGCCAGACAATGATGCTAAGAACGTGGCCTTCGCTATCTTCAATTTTCTCGACACGTTCAATCCCACCGAGCTGAGGGCTGGGTCAGAGGACGGGTCCATACCGTTCGCAAGGTTTACCCCGGAAGCCCAAGAATTGTTCGATGTTTGGCGGGACGAGTTAGAGCGCCGACTTCGGTCAGACGAGATGGCAGCGACACCAGCGTTCGAGTCACATTTGTCTAAGTACAGGTCATTGATGCCGACGCTGGCCCTACTGTTTCACCTAGTGGACTATGCGTCGGCTTTTGGTACTTTTGCCACCCCCATAGTAGTCCGCCCCCAGAGTGATCTTTCGCTGAACGTTTCGTTGGACGCCGCCCGCATGGCGGCCGCATGGTGTGAATACCTGGAGGCACACGCAAGGAAGATTTACTCCATCGAACTCAACCCAGGAGTGGAAGCGGCCCACGCACTCCTCTCCAGGGTCAATAGTGGTTCCGTGTGTGACGGCCAATCCATCCGTGACATCTACAAGAACCACTGGAAGGGACTGGGTACATCGACGGACGTTAACCAGGCTATCGAAGTGCTGGTGGAACATGGATGGGTCAGGACCCAGACCATTGAGACCGGCGGCAGGCCCACTGAGATATTGAGGCTGCACCCTGACCTGAGAGGTGGGCATGACGATTAAGTTCACCTCCAAATGGTCGGAATTTACTCCCCAATCGCTCAGGTACACGGGTGTCAGAAGTATCAAAAGCCCTTCTGATACTTCTGACACCCCCATAGTAGGCCATTCCCAGAGTACAACCGCCTTGATTAAGCGGCTACACGAGGGGCACCAGTGGTTGTTGAATCAGCATCGCAAGTGGCAGGTAGACGACCTCACTGCTGTATCAGACGAGGAGTTCTCGCGGGTATGGAACGGTTGGTGGAAACTGGACGATTTACTCCGGACGGACTACGGGTTTCAGGGGTGTATCTACGGCCCGGACGGAACTTGCCCAGATGGGTTTCCTTGCCTGGGGTGCGCAGACCTTCCTGTAGCCGCCGTGGTGGCCCAGATGGCCTTGATTGAGGCGCAGCCCCCCTCCTGAGGGGTGCCTGGATAAAAGTCTGGAGCCTCACGCTCTACGTAACGCTGGCAAGCGAAGATTCACGGACGCGAAATAAAATCTGATTTTTAAGAGGTGCCACCCATGGGCAGGAAACCACTACCAAGCGAAATCAAGCGGCTGAGGGGCAACCCAGGCCATCGCCCGATCAACGACAAAGAACCCCAGCCCGAGCCCCGGCTGACAACCCCTCCGTCGTGGCTGAATCAGACCGCCAAGCGGGAGTACAGACGGATGGGCAAATACCTGTTAAAGGCAGGCCTCCTGACTGAGCTGGACGACACGGCGCTGGCCGCCTATGCGGTTTCCTACAGCCGCTGGCGGGAGGCCAACGAGCAGATTGACGCCACCGGGGCCATTATGCCTGAGTCGAACGGCAGGCGGGCCAAGCCGTCACCGTGGGTGGGGATTGCTTCTTCGGCTTTGAAGGAGATGGTGAAGTTAATGGGAGACTTTGGCATGACGCCGAGCAGCCGTTCGGGCTTGGTGGTGACGCCGCCGGGCAAGCCGGACTTCGAAGATTATTTCAGCCTGAACTGATGGACTACCACTACCGGCAGATACCACAGTCCACAGTCCCTACCGGCACTCTAAGCGCGGCCAGGTGGGCCTTAAGTGCGGCGTCCCGCCACTGGGGAATTGACCGCCCATACCTGGGATTTATCGAGCCCACTAGGAGTGCGGGGCCTAGCACTATCAAGACCAGCACGGGGGCCATCGGCGGATTCAGCCGCCTGGGCCGGAGTCCGCGCGGCGAGATGGTCCGTGCCGTCTACGTGGTCAAGGGCATGTCCCTTCGGGAGACTTTCTTGACCGTGGCCCATGAGGTCTGCCACCTCCGGGACATGGAGGTGGGCTTCGGCATCAAGCTCACGCGCACCAAGAGGGCTTCGGCGGCAGAGGAGCAGGAAACCTTAGAGGCCCACGCCGAAGCGTTCGCCCAGCGGCTTACAAGATGGACATTCGACAAGGAGTAACAATCATGCAGATACAAGACATCATGGGAACCAAGACCTTTGCGAAAGCGGTGGCTGAGGCCGAAGCCGCCCGGCTGGACCGTCGGCGGGAGATAACCGCTGAGATCAAGGCGGTCAGGGCCAAGGCCGAGCGTGCTGACGCCGAGCACAAGAAGGCGGTTGCGGTAGCTGAGGAGAAATACCTCGCCGCAGAGCAGACATTAAGCCAGGCCCGTCAAGAGCTAGCCCAGGCACGAGGGGGCGGAAACGGCCCGTCTTTGAACCACCGGATAGGTGTTTTGGAGGCTGAACTAAGGGCCTCGGCGGACTTGGAGACCATCAGTGCCTTCAGACGGGAGATGGACGCTCTAGGGGAGCGTGTCCGACACCTGGCCAACAATAGCACATCACCACCTGGTAAAGAGGTATCGGCTTATCTGGCCCGCATCACGGCGGTCCGCCGGGCCGTCGATGAATTGCCCTTGGAGCTAGTGGATGAGACCCAGCTCCAAGCGCGGTTGGTCGAGCTACGGGAGTCCATCGAGCTCCCGGAGTAGATTATCGTGACATCATCCGAGGAATTAGGGTGTGAAACTACAGGTGGCGAAACCGATTGCAATGCGTGAAGAAAACCACGCGGCTGTATAATCCCCGCAACCTATATATGGGGGGCAATCCATGACATCATCGACCCAGGTGTCAAGGGCGGAGAGAAATTGTACCACTGAACGTGCATGAAGCAAATCTCACTAACAAGTTTCCGATCCGGCGGCTGGAATGCTATGAGTGGCCTTTCCCCACTGAGAATCACGCGTGAAAACTTCGATAGTATTAGTCGAAGGGGCGAAATCAGAACCCATCCATGGAAGAATGAACTACGTGCTGATAGCGCCAGATGCACTGGACGAGAACCTCGGATGCGGGAATCCAAAGCCGCCGTTCTCGAAGGTTCTGATTTGGAGCGAGCCAGGCGTATTGGCGTCGAAATCCTCCGCGCCAAATCTCCCACCAACCCATTCCAACATGCTTTCGTGTTCCTCATGAGCAGGTTCCTGGATGGCCTCCAGGAACTCCTCGTACCCCCATATTCCGCCGCAGTCTTCAGGCGGACACGCCCGTGCACCCCCTACGCACCTCGGATATCGGAGCCTTGGGGTTCGCTCTAATACATCCTTCAGGGTGATTGTGTGCTGCCAGTTGTCCCCAAAATCGTAGGTGTAAGACGCCGACGTATTCTCAAGCGAGAAATAGTCCGATATCTTCAAGTCCCAGCCAGCCAGGGTTGGCTCTTCGTCGTCAAACTCGTCGTCCGGGATTCCGATGCGCTGAACACTGCCCCCTTCGGGGTTATTGATTCGGAACTCGTGGAGGTGGCTGTCGAACCACCCCATGGCGTCCTGGATGGCGACGTGCAGGTCCCAGAAGCTGTAGCCGCCGGGGACC
>JAQBXL010000147.1 GCA_027624135.1 Chloroflexota bacterium | reverse complement strand
ACAACAATTGAAATAACAGCGACGCATTACTGAGAGAGCTTTTTAGCCATATGGGAAATGTGGGCTTAGGCCCAAACAGCTTGAAGCCCTCAGGCCAAGTAGAACTGGTCAACGCTCCCCCGGTGCTGAAACCCCTCATTCGTCGCGGACCGGACCTGTTTGGAAGCACCAGGGACCGGGAAGACCTTTCGGCATTTGACAGTCAGTCAGCCATGACCTCCCTCACACTGCTGGAGCCGGAGTCGCCGATCTGGGAGATAGTAACTTCATTCCGGGGCCGGAGCGAACGGCAGATCAGAGCCAGGTTCTCACTTAGCGGGGCAGAATATAGCCTGCCAATAACGGACCCTCAGTGGGAAGCTCGCTGCAAGGTCCTAGGGTATGGCGCTCATACCAACTTCTCTTTGCTCGTGGAAAACGTGGACCGGGTGTTTCTTGTCGTCAGCTTGGAAGAGCCCGACTTCAGCAATAATCCGGCGGGTGAATGTTTCAAGACCGTTGTGGGCGTTATCTTATTGCCCGGAGCAAAAGAAGCCCCAGCCCGGGATTGAGCAAAAAAGGAGCGACCGACCCGACCAGGCGATGGGACCACTGAAGGGGCGGCACACGGCCGGTCGCTGGGTAACCGATTCCACATTAAGCCGGGCCTATGGTAGCCGGGCCTTTAGCCAACCAATCAACGGCGAAACACGGACCGCCCGCATGCAAACGACTAGAGGAGAGAACCTGATGGGAGACTACGCATACCTGGTCATGATGGACATTCCCGCCGAGATGGAGATCGAGTTCAACCGGGTTTATGACACCCAGCATGTGCCTAACATCGTCAAGGCGTCGGGCGTCAACGGATGTGTAAGATACAGGGTTGAATCGACGAATAATCAGGGGATGGCGCGGTACGCTGCGCTATACGATATCGATTCACCAGAGGTGCCCACCTCAGATGGGTGGCTGCTGGAGTCGGAAAGGGGGGACTGGCCGACTCAGATACGGCCTCATGCCACCAACCGGTCGCACACTATCTACAAGAAGGTCAGTTGATCAGGCGGCAACGCAGGTGATGGTGCGGATCACTCCTGGTATTGATTGCACCCGGCCGGTGACCAGATCAGCCATTGAAACCATGTCGGCCGCTTCAACCAGAGCGATTATGTCGAAATCTCCGGTGATGATGTCAGACGAAGGAACGCCCGGCATAGACCTCAGGGCCGTAATGACGTTCCTCGACTTGCCCACCTGCGTTTCTATCAAGATATACGCCCTAGCAGCCACCTAAAATCTCCCGCCCTTTCCGTCGCCTTCTTTTTGTTCCGTCGCCTTCTCGTTGTCAATGGAGGGCCGAAGATGGCCCGCAACTGATTCCGAATCAGCCCAGGACCCCGAGACTAATCCGAGATATAGGCCGTGCTAGTAACCTCGACCAAGTTGTTGGCGTCACCGAAGTTGACGACAACAGTGGTCCGTGCCGGCCGGTCCTGCGTGAAGAACTCGGCGTAGACCTCGTTGAAACCCGTGAGGTCGTCCCGGTTAGAGACGTAGCAAGTGTTCGTAAGCACATTGTCTATCGAGGAACCGGCCGCCTGCAGAATCAATGATATCCGCTCCAACGCGAACCGGGTTTGTTCTTTTATTCCGTTCCCCACCGCGCCGCTGGTGGGGTGGCGGCCGGTGTTTCCAGCCACAAAAACCAGGTTTCCAAGTTTGGTCGCCTGGGACAGGGGAGCCGCTCCGGCAGTGACCTTATCCGTGGAAACAATCTCTTTTCTGGGCATATACCTACTCAAGATCAACGATTACGGCCGGTAAATGATCCGATTCAGGATAGAATTAACGACCACTCTGGGACGACTCCGGCTGGAGTATTCTTCATTATATCTGCGGTTATCCGGGTGTCAATCTGCTTCTTCGGTAACCCCTCCACTGCAAAGGTAGCCGCAAACGTTGCGCGATTTACCTAGAAACCGCTAGAATAAGCTGACAATTTCCGTCGCGTCTTCCACCTTGATCTGATTGGTTTAGGCGCGGTCCGAAGGATTAACAACACAGGTAAAGCAAGACCATTTGCTACGTCCACTGTGCCGCGATGGCCAGTTGGCCCCATTCCCCAACACTAACTTGAAAGGGAGCGATGCCGAATATGGATGCAAAAAACCTGCGAAACGTGGCCCTTTTGGGTCACTCCGGATCCGGGAAGACCTCTTTGGGCGAAGCCGCCCTCTTTGCCACCAAAGCCACTACGCGCCTGGGAAACATCGCCGACGGCAACACCTTTTCAGACTACGAACCAGAAGAAGTGAAACGGGGTGGCAGCATCCAGGCGACCTTGGTGTCGATCACCAGGGAAGACTCCAAGATTAACTTCCTAGACACTCCGGGATATGACGACTTCCTTGGTGAGGTGGTAAGCGCCCTCCGGGTAGTGGAAGGAGCAGTCATAGTGGTTGCCGGCCCCACCGGAGTTGACGTTGGGACTGAGCGGTCTTGGAACATGTGCCAGTCAGCCCGGATCCCCCTGATGTTCGTGGTCAACAAGATGGATCGGGAAAACGCCAACTTCTCGCGGGCCGTTTCAGACATCCAAGCCAGCTTCGGCCGTCAATGTATCCCATTCCAAGTGTCGATTGGCGACGCCCAAGATTTCAAGGGAGTGGTCAGCATCATCAATCCTCCCGCCGATCTGCCCGCCGAGATTGCCGACCAAGTTGCGGCAGCGCGGGAGCGGTTGATCGAGGCTGCAGCGGAAAGCGATGAGGACTTGGCAGACCGCTATCTGAGCGGCGAGGAACTCTCCGTAGACGAAGTTATCTCCGGGGTGAGGACCGCAGTCCTGGCTGGTGAGTTGGTGCCGATATTGGCCACCTCATCCACACCTGAAGCCATCGGCATCGACGAGTTCTTGGAGACCACCCGCTCTTTCTTGCCCTCTCCGGTAGACGGGAAGCACACGAAGCTGCTCAAGGGAACGGAAGAGGCAGAATATGAGACCGACCCTGCCGGCCCATTGGCCGCCTTCGTCTTCAAGACTACCGCCGATCCGTTCGTGGGAAAGCTCTCGGTGTTCCGGGTATACCAAGGAGCGATCAAGACCAACTCCGAAGTTTGGAACAGCGTCCGCGATCAGGCGGAGCGCATCCGCCAACTGTATCTGCCCAAGGGAAAGAACCAAGAGAACGTCGCGGAGATCACAGCCGGGGATATCGGGGCCATCGGAAAACTGAGCGCCACCCTGACCGGCGACACCCTTTGCGCCAAGGACAACGCCGTCGCCTTTCCTGGGATACAACAACCCGTCGGGTACTTCCGAATGGCCGTCTTGCCCGCGTCCAAAGAGGACCTGGATAAGATGTCGATGGCTCTGAGCAGGATCGTGGAAGAGGACCCAACCCTGCACTTCTCTCGTGACGCCGGGACCAGCGAATCGCTGATCACTGGCTTGGGAGACGCCCAGATAGAAGTTGCCCTGGAGAAGATCAAGCGAAAGTTCGGCGCGGACCTCCGCGTGAAGATGCCTAAAGTCCCCTACCGGGAAACTATAACCAAGATAACCAAATCCGAGTACCGCCACAAGAAGCAGTCAGGCGGCCACGGCCAGTTTGGACACGTTGTGATTCGCCTGGAACCCCAGGACCGGGATCAAGGTTTCGAATTCGCCACCGAGATCACCGGAGGCAAGATTCCCAAGGAATACATACCTGCGGTAGAGAAGGGAGTGACCAAAGGTCTGGACGAAGGGTCTCTGGCTGGGTTCCCACTGGTAGATCTGAAAGCCGTGTTGTACGACGGAAGTTATCACGACGTAGACTCGTCCGGCATGTCATTCGAGATTGCCAGCATCCAGGCCTTGAAGCAGGGGGTTGGCGACGCTGATCCGGTGCTATTGGAACCTGTGGTCAAGCTTTCGGTGACCGTGCCCGACAGCTATACCGGTGAGGTTATCAGCGACCTCAATGTCAAGCGGGGCCGTATCTTGAGCCTGAACCCCGGCGACGGAGTAACCCTCATCGAAGCGGAGGTTCCACTCGCGGAGGTCCAACGATATTCCCAGGATCTGCGCTCGCTCAGCCAGGGGCGGGGCACCTACACATTGGAGTTCGATCACTATGATCGCGTTCCGGCAAACCTGGAGCCCAAGGTCATAGAAGAAGCCAAACGGGCCAAGGAACAGGAAGCGGCCTAAACCCCGCAATCCTAACCACAAGAAAAAGGCCCCCTCTATACGAAGGGGCCTTTTTCTTGCCTGTATTTGTTCTTAGTAGCCCCAGGACGGATGGTATTCACCGAATACATCCCGGAAGACATCCATCATCTCTCCAAGGGTGGCGTAGGCCTTGGCGGCTTCGACCAGGTAGGGCATGGTGTTTTCCGATTCCCTTGCGGCCGTCTCCAGAGCCTTTAGCCGTTGGACGACTTCCCGATTGTCACGGGTGCGGCGAACCTCATTCAGTCCATCGATCTGTTTTTTCTCCCCTTCCCGGTCAACCCGGAGCAACGGAATCGCTGTGCCTTCCCCAGTGTTGAATTCATTTACGCCCACCGTGATCCGCTCTTTCCGGTCTTCCTCCAGTTGATAAACGTAGGAAGCGTCGGCGATCTCTCGCTGCAGAAACCCGGTCTCCAGAGCAGTCATCACTCCGCCGACGTCATCGATGCGACGAAAATAATCGTAACTGGCCTTTTCCAGGTCGTTGGTCATAGCCTCTACGAAGTAACTGCCGCCCAAGGGATCCACCGTGTCGGTGACGCCAGTCTCGTGGGCGATGATCTGCTGGGTGCGCAGGGCCTGCAAAGCGGCTTCTTCTGAGGGCAAGGCCCAGGCTTCATCCTTTCCATTGGTGTGCAGAGATTGACAGCCGCCTAAGACTGCGGCCAAAGCCTGGAACGAGACGCGGACAACGTTGTTCTCGGGCTGCTGGGCAGTCAGCGATTGCCCAGACGTTTGGGCGTGGAACCGCAATTGGTGGGACCTGGGATCCTTGGCGCCAAAGGTTTCTTGCATCTCCCTGGCCCAGATGCGCCGGGCGGCCCGAAATTTCCCCACTTCCTCAAAGAAGTTGTTATGGGAGTTGAAGAAGAAGCTGAGTCTGGGGGCAAATTCATCCACTTTTAGGCCCCGCTCCAATGAGTGGCGGACGTATTCGAAGCCGTCGGCAAGGGTGAAGGCTAACTCCTGAATGGCATTCGATCCTGCTTCACGGATGTGATAGCCGCTGATGCTGATCGGGTTCCATCGTGGGACGTGGCGGGTGGCAAATTCCACAGTGTCTGTGACAAGACGCATCGACGGCTGAGGGGGAAAGATGTACTCGTTCTGGGCGATGTACTCCTTAAGTATGTCGTTCTGGATAGTGCCGCCCAGCCGGTCCAGTGACGCGCCCTGTTTCTCGGCCAAGGCGATGTACATGGCCCAGATGATTGCCGCCGGGCTATTGATCGTCATCGACGTGGTGATCTCGTCGAGCTTGATCCCATCGAAAAGGGTTTCCATATCAGCCAGGGAAGACACCGCCACGCCGCAGGTACCGAACTCGCCGGCCCCGCGAGGGTCGTCGGTGTCGTATCCATATAATGTTGGCATGTCGAAGGCGACGCTCAGGCCGGTCTGACCCTGTGCCAGGAGAAACTTGAACCGGGCGTTGGTCTCTTCGGGCCGGCCAAACCCGGCAAACATGCGCATGGTCCAGAGCCGCCCCCGGTATCCAGAGGCGTGGACTCCCCGCAGGTAGGGATACTCGCCGGGAAGCCCTTGGTCTTCCAGGTAGTTCTCTTCGGCCGTGTTCTCCGGCGTGTAGACCTGGTTCACGGTCATCTGAGATGGTGTCTTGAAGGTGGTTTTGCGCTGGGCGCTGGGGTCTTGCTTATCACGCCAGCGGGCGCTGCGTTTCCGTAATTCTTCTTGATCTTTAGGGGAATCCAAGGGTGTACCTCCGGGTGGCCGTCCCATACCAGACTGCCTTGAAATCCAGTCTACGCAGGCGCAAGTTGGGTGTCAACGAATCAGTTTACCCCCAGATCCACCGCCTGCGGTGGGTGCGGCCCCTCTCGGGGGGTTCTGGGGCGAGAAAGCAGTGGT
>JAQBXL010000146.1 GCA_027624135.1 Chloroflexota bacterium | reverse complement strand
CACCACTGCTTTCTCGCCCCAGAACCCCCCGAGAGGGGCCGCACCCACCGCAGGCGGTGGATCTGGGGCGGTCTAAGTTGGTTGATTGGTCACACTGCCTGTGTTAAATTAGCTGTAATGAGTCTGGTCAGACTGGCCAGCAAATCTTGGAGAATCGAATGGCTTACGTCACCCCTCGCAACGGCGAAAATCCGGAGAGTCTGGTCAACCGGTTCCGCGCTTCGGTACAACACTCCGGTGTTCTACGGGAGCTCAAGGATCGGCGTTTCTTCCGGTCCAAGGCCCAGAAAGAGCGCTTGGCTGCTCAGAGAGCCGCACGCCGCCGCCGCCGCCAGAACCGCAGGTAGGTCTGTTCCGAAGGATCCGCCAAGGAAAAGTCAGCATGAGTCCCGTCATTCGCCAGCGAACTTTAACATTGCTGCGAAATCGACGGCGATTCAGTTTCTGCAACCGTCCGCCGAATGCCAAAAAAGGCCGCCGACCGGCCTTTTTTCTTTGCTAGGACTCCAGCTTGGCCAGCCGTGCAGGCGCGTTGACAGCTATTTGTAGCGCTGTTAAATTGGACTAGTTGCTCTTGGGGATTTCCTTGGAACCCTGGCTCTATTACTGCCTAAAGGGCAATCACATTCAGGAGAGAAACCGTGCCTCGATACGATTACCGTTGCAATACCTGCAAAGATGAGTTCGAGTTGGTGCAGACCTTTGCAGAAGCCGGCAAAGGCAACTGTCCAAGATGTTCTGGGGCAGGCCAGCGGGTATACCACTCCGTTCCAGTGATCTACAAGGGCAGCGGTTTCTATACCACCGACTACGGGCGGCCCAAGCCGCCAGCGGAGAGCAAGAACGGCTCCAGCGACAGTTCTTCCTCTTCCAGTTCCGACTCCAAACCTTCCGCGGATTCCAAGACCGACACGGCCGCAAAGTCCACCAGCGACAGTGCGGCCAAGTCATCCAGTGAATCCAGCAGCAGCAGCACCCCTTCCCCCTCCCTTTCTCCTTCCAGCTCCGATTAGCCGGGCCGCCACGGGACCCCAGGTGTTGCCCACAGAGCTATCACTTGTCCACTTCCCTGGTAATTTCCTTGGTAATTTCCTGGGGGATAATGCATGAAGGCATTGATCCAGAGGGTTACCAAGGCTTCAGTCGCCGTTGGGGACGATATTAGCGGAGAGATCGGCCCAGGGCTGGTCATTCTACTGGGAGTGTCCAAAGAAGACGCGGAGGCTGACGCCGCCTATCTGGTGGAAAAGATTTCCAACCTGCGGATCTTCGCCGACGAAGATAATCGATTCAACCGCTCGGCCCTCGATATCAACGCCGAACTGATGGTGGTGAGTCAATTCACTTTATACGGTGACACCCGCAAGGGACGACGACCGGACTTCAATCAAGCTGCGGGTCCAGAACAGGCAGAGCGCCTCTACGAGCATGCGGTCCAATTGTTCCAGGATGCGGGGTTAACCGTGGCCACCGGCAGATTCCGGGAGCACATGCTGGTCTCCCTGGAGAATGACGGACCCGTAACCCTGATGCTAGACAGCGCCGACCGGCAGCGGCCCCGCCGAGGCTGACAGCCGCTAAAAGACTATCGTTGGAACGACGAGAGTCTAATCAAATTCCAGGTCAAGACTGATGTCCAAGGCTTCAACCGAGTGGGTCAGAGCGCCAACAGAGATCAGGTCCACGCCGGTTTCGGCCACGGCGCGGACGGTATCGTAGTTGATACCCCCAGACGCCTCCACGATGGCCTGGTCTCCGATGACCTTCATCGCCTCCGCCATCTGCTCCACCGACATATTGTCCAACATGATGATGTGAGCACCGGCTTCCAGCGCCTCTTTCACCTGGTCCAAGGATTCCACCTCCACCTCCACCTTGATGGTGTGGGAGGCTCGGGCTAAGGCCAGTTGAATCACATCTTTCAGGCCCATCTCACGGTGGCGATTGGCCTGTATGTGGTTGTCTTTGATCAAGATGCCGTCGGCCAGGTTCAGCCGGTGGTTGTAGCCGCCACCCATGCGCACAGAGTACTTGTCCAGATAACGGTGGCCCGGCGCAGTCTTGCGGGTGTCCACGATCCTAGCCTTAAGTCCCTCCACAGCCAGGACGTAGCGGTTGGTGGCGGTGGCGATCCCACTCATACGCTGCATGAAGTTCAGGGCGATGCGCTCTGCTCTCAAGATGCCGGCCGCGGAGCCCCTAACGACAGCAATGTCGTCTCCGGGGGAGAGCGGCGAGCCGTCTTGAAGCAGAGCTCTGGCGTCCAGCGTTGAATCAACCCTCAGAAAGACCGCTATCGCCACGTCCACTCCGGCCAATACTCCGTTGGCCTTGGCCCGCAGCATGCCCGTTCCTTGAATCTCGGGCGGAACCACGGCCTGGGTGGTTGGATCATTAAAGGTCTGATCTTCAGCGACTGCAGCATCGATCAATGCGTAAACGTCGGGTGGAAATTGGCTCATTGAACGCCTTCCTTACTATCTCCAAACTATTTCCAATACTCTAGGAAAACCGGGAATATGCGAAAACCGGGCGAGTAGGCAGGCACAATTGTACCGCAATACACAAATGACAGCCAAGGAGAAAATAAGGGGACCGGGGCGCCGGTTACTTGAGGGACAGCATCCGTTCCAGAGCGATGCGGGAGTCACGCATTATGTCATCCGGAACAGTTATCTGATTGATTACCGTGCCTGCCACCAGCCCGTCCAGCATCCAGAGCAGGTAAGCCGGGTGGATGCGGTACATGGTGGAACACGGACAGGTTACTGGGTCCAGGCAGAATATGGTTTTGTCGGGGTTGTTAATGGCCAGCCGGTTGACCAAGCTAACCTCGGTGCCCACTCCCCATTTGCTGCCAGCGGGGGCCGAATTGATCTTTTCACGTATGAATTCGGTAGACCCAACCATGTCCGCAGCCTGAACGGTCTCCATGGGGCATTCCGGATGGACGATGATGTTGATGTCGGGGTGGAGAGCACGTGCCGAGTCTATCTGGCCTGTGGTGAACCGGGTATGGACCGAGCAATGGCCCTGCCACAACACCATCTTGGCTTTGCGCAGTTGCTCCGGCGTGTTCCCGCCCATCTGCCGGAAGGGGTTCCAGACCACCATCTCGTCCAGGGGCACGCCCAGTTCGAGGGCCGTGTTGCGGCCCAGATGCTGGTCAGGCAGGAACAATACTCGCTCTGACTGGGTAAAGGCCCACTCAACAACAGCTTTGGCGTTGGATGAGGTGCAGACAGCGCCGCCGTTCCGGCCGCAAAGAGCCTTGATGCCCGCGATGGAGTTCATATAGGTGACCGGCAAGATGCCGCCCGGCCCCAGAACCTCCGTCAGGTCGGCCCAGGCGTCATCCACGTCTTCCAT
This sequence comes from Chloroflexota bacterium, assembly GCA_027624135.1. Classification (GTDB taxonomy): domain Bacteria; phylum Chloroflexota; class Dehalococcoidia; order Lucifugimonadales; family UBA3495; genus UBA9611. The sequence continues at coordinate 2,792 of JAQBXL010000146.1, read as the reverse complement.
CGGCGCCATGTCAGCCATGGAGCAGCCAGCGGTGATATTGGGCAGCACAACTTTCTGATGAGGAGCGGCCAGTATGCAGGCGGTCTCCGCCATGAAATGCACGCCGCAGAAGATTATGTGATCAGCTTCCGGGCGGTTGGCTGCCTCACGGGACAGGAGGAAGGAGTCGCCTTGGAAGTCGGCGTACTTGATGACCTCTTCCCGTTGGTAGTGATGACCCAAGATGGTGACTGAACTGCCCAGTTTCTCGCGGGATTCGCCGATGCGGCGGTCCAGTTCCTCAGGGGAGAAGTGCAGATATTCCGGAGGGATCCGCTGCCACCGGACATTAACGACCATCTCTTCCGCCAAGGATTTTGAGGGAAGTTGGTCTTCGGTCTTACAGAAAGCCGAATGCTCAAGCTCGGTGATTGGAACAATCGGCCGACGGCTCGTAACGGCCATTAATTGTCGCCTCTACTGTGTACCGGGTTTACCAATCTCGCTTCTACAGCTAGCGATCCCTGCAAGGACCAGGGGCTGGAGCGGTCAATCTTCACGGTAACTAGGTTACCCAAATGATACGCCTGATCTTCAAAGAAGACCAGTTTGTTGGAACGGGTGCGGCCCTGCCACTTTCCCCTTTGGCGGCCCTCGACAAGAATCTCTTGGTAGGTTCCCACCAGTTCTGCGTTGATCTCGGTCTGGATCTTCTCTTGCTGGTGTTCCACCCGTTGTCGGCGGCTGGTTTTTTCGGTGTCGGAAATCGCGTCGTCCATCGTTCTCGAGGCTATGGTCCCCGGACGCGTCGAGTAGGCCGCGCAGTGGACCTTGTCCAGACGTAAATCTGAGAGCAGATCCAGCGTGTGCTGAAATTGTTCTTCCGTCTCTCCGGGAAAGCCCACGATGATGTCGGTGGCGATGGCCACATCGGGAACGGTCTGGCGTATCCGGCTGACCAGGTTGATGTACTCAGCCCGGCTGTACCTACGCCGCATCTGATTCAGAACCTCGTCGTCGCCTGCCTGCACCGGCAGATTGATGTGCTCGCAAACTTTGGGCAACTCTGCGATAGCCTGGATTATCTCTTGCGTCATGAACATCGGGTGGGATGTCAGGAAACGGATGCGTTCGATTCCGTCAATCTCGTTCAGCCGCATAAACAGGTCTGCCAGGCTCGGATTTTCCGCCAGGTCGTGGCCGTAGGCATCGACGGTTTGACCCAACAAGGTGACCTCTTTCACGCCTCTTGAGGCCAGTGTCTCCACTTCCTGGGCTACCTCTTCAACAGGGCGGCTCACCTGGCGGCCCCGGCGATAGGGGATGATGCAGAAGGTGCACATCAGGTCGCAGCCGTGGATGATGGGCACATGGCAGGTGACGTCGGGGCGGACCGGCGTCAACGGACCGACGCACCCCTCCCAGTCAACGCCCAAGCGCTCCCCTACTAGTTCTAGCAGGGGCTCGTACTCCTGGGGCCGCATGAACACGTCGACGTAGGGGAATCGGCGGGCCAACTCGTCGGACTTCGGCCCCACCATGCAGCCCATGAGAGCCACGATGCGCTGGGGCTGTTTCTTCTTTAGGGGAGCCATCCAGGCCAGATTACTAACTACTTTGTCTTCGGCGCCCTGGCGCACGACGCAGGAATTGAGCACGATGACATCGGCTTCGGCGGCTTTCTCCACTGGCTGCAGCCCCATCTGCTCCAACGCAGCGCCCAGCCGCTCGGAGTCCGCGGTGTTCATTTGGCAGCCAATGGTCCAGAGGTAGTAATTGTTCATGGTAAAAGGGTGGAGGTGGTGGACCGAATCTCGCTATCCAATACGAAAATCGTAATTAATTAAGTGCCAGATTAGCATTTTCGTAACAATTTAGTGGCGGAAAGAGAGGGATTCGAACCCTCGGAACCTTTGCAGGCTCACGCGATTAGCAGTCGCGCACATTCGTCCACTCTGTCATCTTTCCGCGCCATGGTAAATGTTACCAAATGGACTCAAACCCATCAATACCTGCCTGATGGGCTGCCATACTGCCGGTATTCCCTAATGTCGATATACCTTCTACCTTATAGGACGTTTACTTGAAGAGCTTTGTCGGTATACGACCATTAATGTCAGTAATTGATAGGATTTCGGTATTGACACCTCTTGGGGCCGCCCATATGATGTTACAAGACTTTGTTACACAGCTGAATTGGCCTCGACCGGCGGAGAAAAACCCATGGACGAATTAGACCGAAAGATCATTGCCCTGCTCCAGTTGGACGGCCGGGCCTCGAACGCCAAGATTGCGCGTGAGGTCGGAGTAAGCGAGGGCACAGTCCGCCGACGCCTGCGCCGTTTGGTCACTGACGACGTCGTCAAGATAATCGCCGTCCCCAATCTAGAGAAGCTTGGTTACGCCACCACCGCCCTCATTGGGCTGCAGACCGGTCCTGGCAAGTCGGACTCAGTGGCCGAGGCCATCGCCTGCCTGGAAGAAGCCCATTATGTAGCAATCACCACCGGCGCATACGATGTGTTCATCTGGGCTGGGCTGGAATCTGCTGAAGCCCTCGGGACGTTCCTGCGGACCAAGATCGGCGTGATTGACGGCGTTCAGCGAACCGAAACATTCGTGAACCTTTCAATCAAAAAGCGCACCTACGGCCTGGTTCTTTAAGCACCCCAAAAGCGCCCAAAAAATATCCTGATCGCGCGACTAGCGCCATCGCTCTAAAGGGCGTTGTTTCTGGTGTGGTTTCTTTAGGCCCAGGGCAATCGCATCTCATAGGGATAACACCTTGAGAAGGTAGTCTTCATCCCAACCGG
>JAQBXL010000145.1 GCA_027624135.1 Chloroflexota bacterium | reverse complement strand
AGGCGGTAGATCAAAACAGTTAGACGAATTACAGAACAGAGTTTTTAGCCATCTGGGAAATGTGGGCTAAGTGGTTAACAAGTGGTTAATAGGAGGCTCCTTGAAACTAGGATTTTTCGTTACCAACCAATATCTTCCCGGCGAGTCCATGCCCCAAAAGATTCAGGACAGCGCCGAACAGGTGAGGGCGGTCAGAGACGCGGGGTTCAGCCTTATCGCCACTGGCCAGCATTACCTGGCTGCCCCCTATCAAATGAGCACTGTCTTCCCCCTGCTGTCCCGGCTCGCGGCCGAGGCCGGAGATATGCAGGTGGCCGCCACGGTTATCCTGGTGCCACTTCATAATCCGGTGGAATTGGCCGAAAGCATCGCCACCATGGATTGCATCACCGGCGGGAGGTTCGTATTCGGCGTGGGCCTCGGCTACCGAGACGAAGAGTACACCGCTTTTGGCGTGCAGCGTAATCAGCGAGTTGGACGCATGAACGAGGCAATGGACCTGATCAAGAAGCTGTGGACTCAAGACGAGATTGAGTTCAACGGCAAGTATTACACCGTCCCTAAGACCAAGATTAGCACCAAACCGGTCCAGAATCCTCATCCTCCCATCTGGGTGGCGGCCAACAACGACGTTGCCATCCGCCGTGCCGCGCGCTGGGGTTATCCCTGGCTCATCAATCCCCACGCCACCGTACCGATGATTGCCGACGAGTGGACGCGCTATAAGGCAGCTCTAGATGAGTTCGGACATCCGGTGCCGGAGGAACTGCCGATGATGCGGGAGATGTATGTGGCTGAGAACCGGGAAACCGCCTACATCGAAAGCCAACCCTATCTTGAAGGCAAATACCAAGCGTATGCGGCTTGGGGCCAGGATAAAGCCCTGCCCGGAGAGGAGAGTTTCAACGTCCCATACCAAGATCTGGCCAAAGACCGATTCTTGCTCGGCTCGCCTGACGATATAGTGTCCGAGTTCCGCCGTTACGCCGACGAATTGGGCGTGAACCACATGATCTGCCGGATGCAGTGGCCCGGCATGCCCCAGGAGCAGGTTCTCAAGCAGATCGAACTGATGGGCAAAGAGGTTATCCCCCGCATAAAAGATTTTTAGCCGGACGCGAATGGCCCCGGTGTAATGAACAGGGCGATTTAGGCGCGGCTTCATCTTGGTGGGCCGCGCCTGCTACGTGATAACATTATGGCCGCTGACAAGCTGTCGGCCATGTAGAAATTAGTCCCTGACGGTCCGCCGTTCGTCCACCGTTCGCCGTTCGTCCACCGTCCAAAGTAAGCAGGTGTAGAGTTTGGTTCCTCCTGGAGATATTGGGGCGCTGCCCCTTTGGGTCGGCTTATTCGCGCTGCTGGGGTTGACCCTGGCGGTGTTTACTTACGCATTTTACGTCCGGGTCGTTCGGCTGGTGCTTCAGGGTAAATCAACAGCCCGATTCGACCAGCCTCTGAAACGCCTGACCGGTGCGCTCATGATTTCCCTCGGGCAACAGAAGGTCCTTCAGAGAGTGAAGTACGGCGACTACGCCGGGATCGGCCACGCCATCATCTTCTGGGGATTCCTCACCTTCATGCTCAGCTACGGGATATTCATCTTCGCAGCTTCGGTAAAGCGGGGATTCCCCGAATGGCTGCTCACCGAACTCGGTGTTAGGGTCTACAGCAGCTATCTGGACATAATTGCCGCTTTGCTGTTCGTCGTCTTGGTTTGGGCGTTCGTTCGCAGATGGGTCCTTACACCCCACCGCCTCAGCTTCGGCCTTACCCGTCACTCCGACGCCTTGATCATCGTCATCCTCATCGGCGGATTGATGCTCTCCACTCTGCTGACCCATGCTTTCTGGGTGGCCCAGGGCGGCGCCGGTCCCGAGGCCGACGTTCCCATCGGCCGCGCTCTGGGAGAACTGTTCATCGACTGGGGCATAGGCACAAGCGCGGCCAAAACTCTCCAGGGCGTTTTCTGGTGGACCCACTTGTCCATCATCCTGGCGTTCACTGTCTATATCCCATACACCAAACATATGCACATGTTTGCCGCCCCGGTAAACGCATTCTTCCGGTCTCTGGAGCCGAAGGGCGCGCTTCCCCCCATCGACCTGGAAAACACTGAGAAATTCGGCGCAGGGCGCGTGCAGGATTTCACCTGGAAACAACTGCTTGACGGCTACGCCTGCGCGGTCTGCGGTCGCTGCACCGATGCCTGCCCGGCCAACCTGACCGGCAAACAGCTCTCGCCCATGCATATCGTGGAGAATTTGAAGGACCACATGGTGTCCATTGGCCATCAGGGCGAGCGCAACCCGGACCACGTCGAGCCGTCTCCCATCCTAGCGGGGGTGATATCCGAAGAATCCATCTGGGACTGCCTGAACTGCGGCGCCTGCATGGAGGAATGCCCCGTAGTGGTGGAGCATGTGCCCACGATAATGGACATGCGCCGCCACTTGGTTCTTGAGGAATCAAAAGCTCCTGAATCGGCCATGAACGCCCTGCTCAGTATGGAACAGCGGGGCCACCCCTGGCGCGGCACTCAGTATTCCCGCACCGATTGGGCGGAGGGACTTGATGTGCCCACCTTGGCCGAGAAGCCAGATGCCGAAGTGCTGTTCTGGGTTGGCTGCACTCCAGCCCTGGAACAACGCAGCCAAGCCATCGCCCGGTCGATGGCCAAGGTATTGAAGGCCGCCGGCGTCGACTTTGCCATCCTGGGTGACGAGGAAACCTGCACCGGCGACCCGGCCCGGCGCATGGGCAATGAATACCTGTTCCAGATACTGGCCCAACAGAACATCGAGACCATGAAGGGCTACGATGTGAAGAAAGTGGTGACCATCTGCCCTCACTGCTTCAACACCATGAAGAACGAGTACCCCCAGTTTGGTGGCAATTTCGAAGTCCTCCATTACAGCCAATTCGTCGACCAACTCATCGTAAGCGGCAAGATCAAACCGGTAAAGATGATGGACGTGACCATGGCCTACCATGACTCATGCTTCCTGGGTCGTCATAACGGGGTTTACGATGAACCTCGCAACGTGGCCAAGGCTATCCCAGGTCTCAAATTGGTGGAGATGGGTTCCCGCTGCCGCGAGCGGGGTTTCTGTTGCGGCGCCGGCGGCGGCCATATGTGGATCGAGGAGAGCCAGGGGACTAGAGTGAACCACGCCCGCACCGACCAATTCTTGGAAACCAACGCTCAGATCGTCGGCGTTTCGTGCCCATTCTGCCTGCAGATGATGACCGAAGGCATTCAGGCCAAAGGGCAAGACTCCCAGAAACAGGCCAAAGACGTGCTCGAGATACTCGCCGACAGTCTGGACTTGTAATGACCATATGCCGATAACTGAAGTGAATATCATCAGTTCCTGCGGGAAATGTGGGACCGAGATCGAGACCGTAACCGTCAAGAAGGACAACATGATGCTCTTCACCAAAGAGCATGCCTGGTGTTCCAAGTGCCAGGCGGATCGTCCTCAGGTTCGCGACGTTGCTGGCCGGAAAGATTCCATAGAGCAAGAGCGGAAGAGCTACCCGAAGGCGGTCCCCGCAGTACCTTTCTCAGATCAGCCTTCCGGTTCCGCCAAAGGCTGACTCAATTGCCCAAACAAGAAACCGTCGTGGTCCTGACGAGCAACCTATTCTTCATGCCCCGTATTGAGGCGGCAGCAGAAGCTGGAGGATTGGAAACCGTCAGTGCGTCCACCGCCTCCAAACTCGTGGAGGCATTGGCGTCCCACGATGTGCCTTTGGTGTTGATCGATCTAGAGTTGGATGAACCGGTCTGGACCGAGGCCCTCCAAAGTTTGAAGTCAATGGACTCGCCGGGAATCAAACCGCGCATAGTGTCCTACGGCCCCCACGGCGAACCTGACACCCTAAGAAAAGCCCGCGAATTGGGTAGCGACGCCGTCATGATTAAACGTGACTTCTCCGAAGGTCTGCAAGAGTTATTGGCTACCCGTGGGGCATCGGCATCTTCTTAGAAACAGAGGGAAACAGAGGGAAACAGAGGGAAACAGAGGGAAACAGAGGGAAACAGAGGGAAACAGAGGCCATAGCGCGTTCGATTCGATCCAGGTGAGGCAGTGTGGCTCAGGTCTTATTTAGGCGCGCCCGGGTAGTCCTGATCGGCACCGTGATCGGGGCCTCCCTGGCCTATGGAGTAACCTTCCTCGTGTTCTGGTCCCAGTTGGAAAAACGGTTCGTGTTCTTCCCCGTGGCCGAGCTGTTATACACCCCCAGCGACGTCGGCCTGGAATATGAAGACGTCAGGTTTCAGACCGCAGACGGCCTGACCTTGCAGGGTTGGTTCATCCCCGGCGAACCAGAATCCGAACTGACCTGGCTGTTGTTCCACGGCAACGGCGGCAACCTAGGTCATCGGGTCGATGAGCTGTCCCAGGCGCATCACCGCACCGGGGACAACATCTTCATCTTTGACTACCGGGGCTACGGCGAAAGCGAAGGCAAACCGTCGGAGCAAGGCACCTACCTGGACTCCAGGGCCGCTGTTCAGTATCTGTCGTCCAGACCTGATGTGGACCCAGCCCGGACAATCTATCTAGGCCATTCCCTGGGCGCAGCAGTGGCCGTGGAACTGTCCTTGACCCAGCCGCCGATGGCCCTGATATTGGTTTCGCCCTTTGCATCCGTCCGGGATATGGCCAGATTGACGCTGCCCTTCCCCCCGGCCGGCTGGCTGGTTCGCAACCACTACGACAACCTATGCCGCATTCAGATGATCAACGTCCCCGTTCTGGTGCTCCACGGTGACCTGGACGACACCGTTCCTCTGTCTCAAGGCCGCAAGGTATACGAAGCCGCCAACGAGCCGAAACGGCTCCAGGTGTTGGCAGCAGCGAGCCATAACGACACCTACGAAGCGGCCGCCGAGCAATACTGGGGGACGATAGAGTCATTCTTGGCGGACGTCCGGTAAACCGGCGTCAGACGCCCGAGATAATCTCCGTTTGGTAGTCCAACAACTCCAGGTCTCTCCGCGACTCTTCGACGAATTCGACCACTTTGGAGACCATTTCGTTGGCGTGGGCTGAGTCGGTGCTAACACAACAAACTGCCAGGGTCAGCCGCTGCCACAGTTCTTGGTCCTCTACCTCGGCCACGGCGACGTTGAACTTGTTGCGGGTACGGGTGGATAGGGAGCGGGCCACCTGCCGTTTATCTTTTAGACTGGCTGCATCCGGTAGATGGAGCATTATCCGGCAAACTCCTACGTGCATTGTGACCTCACTGAAAACTGCCTTTTGGTCCTAAATCAGTTCCGACGTATGTGGGCGTTTTCTTGACTCAGATTGAACCGACATTATAGATTATAGTTAACCGCACTTCGAAATCGCGTCGTCGATCGCCATTTTAGAGGCCCAGGTTCACCGTCTGGCCGTCTGATTCGGTGATTTTATCACCGGTGATTTTCTCAATAGAAAACCGTCGGTGAAGGGAATGAAACGACATGGCTCCCAACTCCGAATCCCGGCAAGGCCGCTCGGAAGTACCCGAGGTGGTCATCAGCCGGCTACCCCAATACGTTCGGATACTCAACCGGTTGTTGGAAGACGGGATCCAGGTGGTCAGCTCCCAGCAATTGGGCGAGAAACTCCAGGTGACCCCAGCCCAGATTCGCAAGGACCTCAGTTATTTTGGACGCTTCGGAAAGCAAGGACGTGGTTATAGCGTGCACGACCTGCTGGAACGCCTACGGCAGATCCTGGGTATCAACTCCCCTTGGAACGTGGCCGTGGTTGGCGTCGGCCGTCTGGGCCGAGCCATCTTGAGCTACCCCGGCTTCAATCCCGACGGGTTCCATCTGGTGGCCGCCTTCGATCTCAACAACAGCATTGTGGGCGATACTGTTGGCGGGTTGGTGGTGCGGGGGATGGACGAATTAGACCGGGTGATTGACCAGGAAGAGATCAGCATCGCCATCGTCGCTGTCCCGGTGGATTTCACCCAGAATGTGGTCGACCAATTGGTGGCTTGTGGCGTCCGGGCCATCCTGAACTACGCGCCAATCACGCCGCAGGTGCGGGAGGGCATCCGGATACGCAATATCGACCCGGTGCTATCGCTGCAGTCCATGACCTATTACATAAATGACGACTGAGCGGCCCTGGCGCCAGCTATAGAACGTCGAAACATGAGTCATCCCGGAGTTTGGTAAAAAGCTAAAACTCGTATAAATATTGCTTGCAAGAAAAGAC
>JAQBXL010000144.1 GCA_027624135.1 Chloroflexota bacterium | reverse complement strand
AACGACGTATCCGGCGTGAATAATCGACCGGGCGTATTCGGAGAGACCGGCCCGGTTCCGGCGAGTAATATAGCTGAGAGGATTTGTCCAGACGCTCAATGCAGAGTTCCGTTTGCCCCCTCTCAAGCCAAGTTGCGTCGTTTGAACAAGTTCCTTCGGAGCCCGTGCAAAAGCAGCCGGTAGATTTCGAGGGCAGTCGGCGCTCCAACCACCGCCCTCGCGAACCAGTGGAACGCAATCCGCCATTGACCCAATTGCCCGTGGTGATGTGCGATGTTGGCGTAGATGATCGCCTTTTGTTTTGGATACCGGCGCAACTCGTCCTTGAACTTTACCAGCTTCACTTCCTGGCTCTTGAGCGCATTCCGTACACCATTTTCAGTATGGTCCGAGATCCGCTGGTGGCCGTGGTCGACGTTTACACGCACCAGAACCTCAGGCACGAGATCCACAGCATACTGCAAGGCGACGCGGCGCATGAAATCGCCGTCGTTGCCGCGCGGCAGGTCTTCGTCGAACCCCCCGACCACTTCGACGACCTCCCGCCGAACGAGAAGCGTGGGACATCCACCAATGCGGGGCCTGTCCAGCATCTGTCCAAACACCCATCCCTTCAATGTCGGGTGAGTCTCGGAAACGATATTGCCCCGGCCGTCGTAATAGTCCATCCAGCAGTAGACCATTCCGACCTCGGGCGACGCGGACAGCATAACCGGCACTTGTTTCGCCAGCTTCTCGGGAAGCCACTCGTCGTCATCGTCCAGGAAGGCTATCAACTCTCCCCGAGCGCTTGCGATGCCGGTGTTGCGTGCAGCCGACGCATAACGATTGGTTTCATGGCGGAAGTAACGGACCCGGGGGTCCCGCTTCACCAGGTCCGCCATGACTGCGGGGGTACTGTCGGAGGACGCATCATCCACGATGATGACTTCCAGGTTCGAATACGTCTGCGCCAGCACGCTCTCCACCGCGCGGGGCAGCAGGACTGCCCGATTGTGACTCGGGATGATGACGCTGACGAGCGGTCCCTCGGTCATCGTAGCCACGTGTACAGGCTTACCCACCGCGCCAGAGTCTGGAGAATGAGGAGTTGCATCTTGTCCCAAAGGGTCAGGGTGGAGCTCCATCTCTTATCTTTCGGCCACGAACGGGCAGGGAGAATGAGCCGCCATTGGGAACCGCTCCTTTCTCGCATGCCCAACTTGTCAAGTTGCATCGCCCCCCGGGCGACCCGGCGGCGCTTCTTGAGAACTGCGCGGAATGAATCGCGCGCCGGATGCTCCACCACGGCGTCTTCCAGGTAAACCAGCTTCTCGCCCGCTCCGGTCACCCGCCGGCCGAACTCATAGTCGCCGCCGGAGATTAGCTCCGCCAGGAACAGTCCCTGCCGGCGGAACAGGTCTCGACGGGCAAAGAAGTTGGCGGTCGCGGCGAATCCTTCCTGCTCAACGTACCTGCGCTGGTCGAGGCTGTTAGTCGCGTCCAGGTACTCCGATGCGTTGGGGCGGTCCCGCTTGAAGGTAAATTCGACGCGTCCTCCGCCGCAGGCCGCATTCTGTCGCTCCAATCCAGCAACTCCCTCTTCGATCCAGCTCGGGTGTGGAACGCAATCTGAATCGGTGAACGCCAGAATTTCGCCCCGCGCAATCGAGATTGCGCGGTTCCGCGCGGCATACGAGCTTTGGACTTTGTCCTCGATAACCCACCGAACCCGGTCTCCATACTGAGCAGCGTACCCCCGGACGACCATGTTGGTATCGTCACGTGAGCCGTTGTCGCCGACAACCACTTCGAAGCGGTCCGCCGGATAGGACTGCGTCATCAGTGCGTCGAGGGCTTTCGCCACGCCGGATGGATTGTTGTAGACAGGAATGATGACGGTGACGAAGGGAACGCTTACCATGTCCTCGAATCGACTACCCGAACATGGGACCGTACCAATTCGCATCCCGCCCAACGGTTCGCTTCTATGTCGATAGTTGGGATGCCCAGCTTTGATTCTCCCGATACCACTGGACAAGATGAATGAGGCCCTGCTCAATGCTGACCTGAGGGCGCCATCCGAACAGCTTCTCGGCCTTGCTGATGTTCGCCCACGTAGAAGGCACGTCCGCCGGATGTATTGGACCGTGGACTATCTTGGCTTTCTTTTCAAGCAGGTGTTCGATAATCTTGATTGTTTCCGTAAGAGTCGTGGGCGTATCCGAGCCGAGGTTTACTATCTCGTACCCAACAGGCTTTAAACCGGCGATTGTCCCGCGAGCAATGTCATCCACATACGTGAAATCACGGGTTTGCCTGCCGTCTCCATTGACCAGTACGGGAACACCTTCACCAATCCATTTGACAAAACGAAACAAACTCATGTCAGGTCGCCCGGCGGGGCCATAAACCGTAAAATACCTGAGTACTGTCACATCAATGTTGTAAAGAAAGTGATAATTGTACGCAAATGCTTCGGCAGCTTTCTTAGACGCGGCATATGGCGACAGAGGACTATCGGTGTTTGCACTCTCGGTGAATGGTTGCGGATTATTCGATCCATAGAGGCTTGAGGTGGAGGCAAGGACAAATTTGGGTACACCAAAATCCTTGCAAAGCTCGAGAAGATTCAGCGTCCCGGTAATGTTGGTATCGACATAGACCCAGGGATTCTCGACGGATTGCCGAACGCCAGCCCTGGCCGCCAGGTTAATGACTGCCTGGTACTCCGGTCCGCTTGCAAAAACCATACGGACAGCCACTTTATCGGATATGTCAGATTGCGCAAAGGTGAACTTGGGCTTCTCCAAGAGGCGGCGAAGCCTCCACTCCTTAAGACGCACGTCGTAAGCATCATTCATGTTATCGACGCCGGTTACGGCGTGACCCTGATTCAACAGGAATTCGGTCACCTTCGACCCAATGAAGCCGGCGCTACCGGTCACCAGGTAATTCTGTGTCATAGTTTCACGACACGTCCTTTTCCTGGTTTGGCTGAAGCTGCTGCGTTCCGAGTGTCGACGACGAGCGTCGAATTATCGACCACTGCTTGCCAGTCATATGCGTTGTGGGCTGTTGTTATGACTGTGCAATCATTGGACCGAAGCGCCTCCGGGTCGAGAGGCGTCGAATAATGTTTCCTGCCATCAACATCCAGGGATGGAACATGGGGGTCATTATAAGTCACGTGCGCGCCCTTTTTTTCGAGAAGGTCAATTATCTCGATAGCCGGCGATTCTCTAACGTCATCGACGTCTGCCTTGTAGGCGACACCCAGCACAAGGACCTTTGAGCCCTTCAACGACTTGGTGTCATCGTTGAGAGCGTCAACGATCCTGCTAACGACATACGCCGGCATTCCGAAGTTAACCTCTTCGGCGACTTGAATGAATCGAGCTGTATAGTTCAATGTCCGCATCTTCCATGCGAGGTACTGGGGATCGACAGGTATGCAATGCCCGCCCAGGCCAGGCCCAGGATAAAACGGCATGTAGCCGAACGGTTTGCTTTTGGCAGCTTCGATGACTTCCCATACATCGATACCAAGACGGCTACACATGATGGCGATCTCGTTCACCAATCCAATGTTGGTCGCTCGAAATGTATTTTCGAGAAGCTTGACCGCTTCAGCCGCCCGAGTCGACGAAACGGGAACGACGTGCTGAATGGCGCTTCCATATAGCTTGACAGCCACTTCCAGCGAATTCGACTCGATCCCTCCAATGACCTTGGGAGTGTTTTGCACAGTCCAATCCTTGCGGCCAGGATCGATACGTTCGGGAGAAAAGGCCAGATAGAAGTCCTGACCGGCCTGGAGTTTTCTTCCATTTGAGTTTGCCAATCTTGGCAATACAATTTCTTCGGTTGTTCCAGGATACGTAGTGCTCTCAAGAACAACCAACATATCTGGATGCAACCGGCCGGCAATTTGATCGGTCGCAGAAATGATATAGGAGAGGTCGGGACCGTTTGTCTTGCTCAATGGAGTTGGTACGCAAATTATCGCGGCATCGACGCCTTCAATAGCGTCATAATCGGAGGTAGCAGTGAGGGTTCCAGTCCCATTCAATGGGATTCGCCGAGCGCGACTTAGCCTTGCGATGCGTTCGGATGAAACGTCCGCAATGTAGGATTGCCCCTGATTGAGCATATCCACTTTGCGGCGATCGAGATCGATTCCAACAACGTGGAAACCCGACTCCGCGAACGCAACCGCCAGAGGCAGGCCGACGTAGCCCATGCCAACTACTGCTATAACCGATTTATGTTCTTGTATTTTGCTGATTAGATCCATAGTAGCGATTCGGCTTTCTGGTTAATCATTACGGTTTCCGCAGCATGAGATCCCAAAACGGTCATGGTGATATTCTCCAGCCGGCTTCGGTGCGTCGAGCGCTTACAGGGTTCCCCGCGAGGTGGGTTGCAAGCGAGGATAATGGTAGGAGACCCGAGGGCGGCCCATTCCTACCACAAATCGTCTTGTACATAACCAAGTCGAATCAGCGTATCTCCAGCCAGCGACTTAAAGACTTCTTTGTGTGTCGAATCAAAGTAGTTCATCCAGTCCCCGACGAGTAACCGTTCAGGTACCCTCGGCGGGAACGCGAGCCAGCGAGGGCGGAGCAGTGCCAGCCAACATCGCCTGACAGGTTTCTTGTAGGAATGTGAGGAGATGACGTTCTTGTTGCCGACAACTCGCAATCACCGTCATCATCCGCTCAGCAAAACGGTTTCCACGATCGCTTTGCGTACCGAAGCTGCCTTTGCGCCACAATACTCCAGGCCGCAGAGCCCTCTCCGCTGCGTTGTTGGTCGGTTCCACGCCTTCTATCCTGGAGAAGGTCCACAGGGCATCCCAGATGTCGGTCAGCGACCAGCAAAGCGTTCGCGTCTTGGCGCTCCCACTCGCTTTCCCATACTCCAGCAGCTTCCTGAACTCGCGTTGGACGGGCCTCAGCCTCTTCCTCAGCGTTTCCCGGTCTATCTCGCCGGCTTTGTACTTGTGCCACAGTGCGAATACCCGTTCAATCTGTTGGAGCCCCCAGACTCCCACGAACTGGTCTTCGTCTTCCCGCTCGGCAAGGGCCTGAAAGTTGCGTTTCAGGTGGGCGAAACAGACGGCGCGCCTTTCTACGGGTATCCTGTTGTACGCGCCGTAACGGTCACTCCCAACCACTCCGCTGAAGTCCGTCCCCAGAATTTCGTTCACCACCACGCCGCCCCTGGTAGGAGCTATCTTGAACAGCGTTACACCAGGCATTACCGCCGTCCAGAGCCAGGTACGCTCGCCGGCTTCCTTCCAGCCGGTCTCGTCCATATTGACAATGCTCGCGTTCTTCGCAGCCTGGGCGGCTTTGTCTACCACCCAAGCCAGGGCATCGGATGTAGCGCCTTCAAGTTGCGAGAGAGCGCCAAGGCTGATTCTGACTCCGAACAGATCAAAAAGCGCCTGCCTCGTCTCTCTCCGGCTCATCCGGTACCTGCCTGTGAGCATCGCCGCCACAGCTTGCAGCCTGGGCCCATATGGACGAGCGGGAACGTCCGTGGGCAGGGACGCCCGAGTCTTCTTCCCGCAGTGAGCACAAGTCTCGCTGTAGAGCCTGTACTCGGTGATCGCCGGCGTCACTTCCGGAAGCTCGGCTACCTGGTGAGTCCAGTATTCGCCTTCCTGCTTGCCACCAGTCCCAATCGAGGCGTGGCAGTGCTTGCAGGTGGAAGGGCGGACATCCACAACCCTGTCCACCTCGTCGTGGGAATAGCTGAACCGGTGATGTCCTGGGTGGCCTGGTTGCCCTCCCTGCTTGCGCCCAGAGCGGGACTTGCCTGGTCGCTGCTTCCAGGGAGGGTCGGAGGAAGGAGGCTTGCTGGAATTCTGAGAATCTTGGGCCAACCTTGCTTCCAGGTCCCTAACTCGGGTCTCCAGATCCTTGATCCGAGCTTCAAGGACTTTGATGTACGCCTGTTGAGAAATGATCAGCGCCTGGACCGGCTCCGGCAGAGCGGCCATCAGGTCGTCAGGCAGGGTGAAGTCTGGTCGTGTATCCATGCGAAGTATTAAACATAGTCCCAAACGTTTGTGCAAGTGCCCCAAGGCAGGGACTGTGAACGGTTACGATGAGTTAATACCAATATTCGAGGGCTTCTGTAAGCCTTCTCAGGTTGAGAAAATTATCAGTCATTTGATCCTTAAAGGTTTTCTTGAAAGGAATTCGGCCAGATGCTTTGCGTCATCCAAAGTAATGGACATGGGTGAGCGCGGGATACTTCATTCGTAACCGTTCACAGTCCCTGCCTTGGGGCACTTGCACAAACGTTTGGGA
>JAQBXL010000143.1 GCA_027624135.1 Chloroflexota bacterium | reverse complement strand
TGGGCGGGCAGGCCTTCGACTTCAACGAAGAAGGTCTCACCTTCGACGGTGACCTGGACCGGGGACTGGTTCAGTTCACCCACTTCAACGTTGTACCAGTTGTCCCCAACCTTAATCCGGAGTGTGGTTACCGCCAACCCCTATTCCCCAAAGTCCGAGAGAGGAACTGCTCGCGGCGTCCATAGACACGCCAAGGGCTGAAGGAGTCGGGTGCGTTTAGAGGCTGGGCAGACTCGATGGCCAAGGCTAGAGAAACGCCAATGGCGGCGGCCATTTCGCGTTCGCCGCTTTCTTGTCCGTTCTTATGCCCGTTACCGTTCTTTTGCATCTTCCCGTTCGCGCATTTTTCCAAGGCGCGGTTCCGAATCTCTTCGATCCACACCGGCACAGAACCGGTATGGTAGGTGGCGGTCGCAAATTCCTTGGTTGCCAGTATGTCCCGCAGTAGCGGGACATTGCACTTGACGCCTTCTAACCGGAACTCCAGCAAGGCCCGTTGCAGGGTCTTAATCGCCTCGGTCCGGTCCTCTCCCCAGGCCATTATCTTGGCCATGAGTGGCTCGTAGTCTAACCCAACGGTGTAACCATTGCATAGCGCTGTGTCGATGCGGATGTGCTCCCCCTCTGGCAGGTGCAGGTCGGTGACGTCGCCCGAATCGGGCATGAATGTCTCGGGGTCTTCCGGGTAGACCCGAACTTCAATCGCATGACCGTTTATCGAGACATCACTCTGTTCTATCGGCAGGGGCTCACCAGCAGCTACACGGATCTGAAGCTCAACCAGATCTAGCCCCGTGATCAGTTCCGTAACGCCGTGCTCCACCTGGAGCCGGGTGTTCATCTCTAGGAAGTAGACACTGCCGTCGGCGGTCACGAGAAATTCGACGGTGCCGGTGCTGGTGTAGCCGATGTACTTGCCAAGTTTGGTTGCCAGACTGCGGACCCTGCGGCGCAGGCGGGGCGTCAGCTTGGCGCTCGAAGGGGTTTCCTCGACCAGTTTCTGGTTTCGCCGTTGGACCGAGCAGTCGCGTTCGTAGAGATGCAGCAGGTTGCCGTGCTGGTCGCCGATGAGTTGCACTTCAATGTGCGAAGCGTCTTTGAGAAATCTTTCGAAGAATAATCGGGTGCTGCCGAAGGCGCTTTCCGATATCTGCCTGGTGCGCTCGATGATCGGCATCAGGTCTTCTTGGGACTCTAGGATGTGTATGCCGATGCCGCCGCCACCCTCGGCCGCTTTGACCATCAACGGAAAGCCTAACTCCCAGGCTTTGCCAGCGGCCTGATCATTGGACACTGCATCGTCGGTACCGGGAAGGATGGGGAGGCCAGCCTTGCGGGCCAGCTTCCGGGAGTGCAGCTTGTCCCCCATCTGGGCAATGACATCCGGTTCAGGCCCGATGAAGCAAAGACCCGACTCCTGGCAGAGACGGGCGAATTCAGCGTTCTCAGAGAGGAAACCGTAGCCGGGGTGTATCGCCTGTGCGCCAGAATCTCTGGCAGCCTTCAGGACATTTTCGATGTTTAAGTAGCTGTCGTGGGGCGGAGCTTCGCCCACCAGAAAGGCCTCGTCAGCCATCTTAACGTGCAGCGCTTCCTGATCAACCGTCGAGTAGATGGCGACGGACTTTATGCCGAGCCTTCGGCAAGTACGAATTATCCGGCAGGCGATTTCGCCCCGGTTGGCAATCAATATCTTGTTAAACACAATTTGCACTTCGAATCGAGGAACGGTAGCCCTGTTTTTAGACGTGAATCCGCAGGCCCCGCTCAAATATGAACTGTTAAGCCCTAGATATATACCTCAGGAAGGGACTCTTTGTGTAGGCGTTCCAGGAACGAGTTAGAACGTATTTCCTTACCCAACCAATACCCCACGGTGGTCGACAATAGGCTCTTCAGTTCATCGGCCAGGCCGTCGTCGATCGACAATTTGCAGGCCTCGGCGATGCTGCTCCGGTCGAAGAGACGCAACACCTTTAGCGCCCGAAGAGACAGTGGTCTCAGATGGGCGTCGTCGGGATTGCACTCCAAGCACAGCGTGCCGCCCACGTTAGGGCTGAACCGGTGAGCGTTTGGCTCCAGTTCTTGGCGGCACTCAACACAATGGTACAGCTCCGGCATCAGACCGGACACCTGGAGCAGGTGAAATTCGAAAGCCCGCAGGGGCATGTCGGAGGCTGAATCAGCCTGCACGGCCCTTAGAGTTTGGATCATCAATTGGAACAGGGGCGGGTTGGCAATGTCCTCGGACCCAAATCCATCAACCAACTCCGACAGATAAAGACCCTTAGAGATAGCCGTTAGATCTTCTTTCAGCGCGGCGAAGCTCTCGACGACCTCCGCCTGGGAGATGATGTCCATGCTGCGGCCGTTGACCATGGACATGCGGACCACGGTCAGAGGCTCCAGGTGGCCGACCAGTTTGCTTGTCGACCGCCTGGCGCCCTTGCCCACGGCCCTGATCTTTCCTTGCTCTCTGGCGTACATAGTGACCAGTAGATCAGCTTCACCCAACGGGCTGTAACCCAGGATTATGGCTTCGCAGCGGTAGGTCTTGGGAGGAGCCATGGCTAGAGCTCCTGACGGCCCTGAAATGCCCTGGTCAGAGTGGTCTCATCAGAGTATTCCAGTGATCCGCCGACAGGCAGCCCCCTGGCAAGGTGGGTGATGCGGAGGTCCTCCCGGCTTTGGTGGCGGCGTATATACATGGCTGTGGCTTCGCCTTCCAGCGTCGGATTGGTGGCCACCACCAGCTCTGTTAGTTCGGGCTCGGCCAGGCGGTTGAATAGCTCTTTGAGTCTAAGCTGATCCGGTCCGATCCCGTTGATGGGCGATATCACGCCGTGGAGCACGTGGTACAGGCCCCGGTAGCTCCGGGTGCGTTCCATTGCCAGCACGTCCAGGGGGTCTTCAACCACGCAGAGAATGGATCGGTCCCGGCGAGGGTCTGCGCAGATCGGGCATGGAGAGGCGTCGGTCAAATTCTGGCAGTCTGCGCAGAAGACGATATTCTGCTTAACGGAGGTCACGGCGTCGGCCAAGGCGTAAGCCTCGTCGTCGGGCAGGCGGATTATGTAGTAAGCCAGGCGCTGGGCGCTCTTGGGGCCGATGCCCGGAAGCCGGTTCAGTTCCTGCACCAACCGGCTCAAAGACGGAGCTGCGCCGGGGATATTTTCTGAGCTCATCGTTGTTCTAGCTGCCGAAGGTCTGTTAGCCCGGTCCTAGGTCAGGCCCGGGATGTTCATGCCGCCGGTGACCACGGCCATCTTCTCGGCGGCTAGTTCCTGGGCCTTGTTGGAGGCATCGTTTACCGCCGCCAGTACCATGTCTTGGAGCAGCTCCACCTCTTCTGCGGCCTCCGGCTCGATAGTCACCGACTCGACGATCTGCTTGCCGGTCATGACCACTTTCACCGCGCCGCCGCCGGCGCTGCCCTCGACAGTCATGGACTCCAGCTCTTCCTGGATCTTCTGTAGTTGGGCCAGTTGCTTTTGCGCCTGACGCATCATATTGCGGTTCATTCTTCAATCTCCTCTAGGACTCTGGCGCCCATACCCAAGGCTGTGCGAACCAACGAGCTCTGTTGGGCGGTCTTTACGGTATCGGTTGTGCTCCCGTTTCCGTTGGCCATCTTGAGAGTAAGCTCGTAAGTAGCGCCGAACGAGTCGGCAACAGCCTCACTCACTTGACGGCGGGAGTTTGGATCCCCCATCTCCTCTTGCATCCGTTCCAAGTTGGCCTTGTTTGAGAAGCCCAACACCAGGGTGGTTCCTTCCACAGAGACGGCGTTGGCCTTGCAGTCTCGAAGCAGGGCGCCCAGGTTGTATTTTTTGCCCTTATGACGTCCCAATACTTTAACCGCCGCCAGCCATTGAGTGCCAATCTCCGAGATCGGACCGGCGTCCGGGGCCGGGCGGCGCTGGCCGGTGGGCTGAACTGGAGTCCTGGCTGCTGGTCTTGCATCGGGCTGCCCTTGATCCGCAGCGCGGCGCTGTGGTGGCGGCGCGGCGCTGGGCGCGCGGCTTGGTTGCTGCGCTGGGGCTACCGACCGAACAGTAGGCGCGGCTGGGGCGGGTTGGGCCGCCGGTGGGGCTGTATCCTCGCAGATCTCCACTACCGCCAGTTCCAGGGGCAGAGTTGATGGCGCGTCATAACGCATGTTGACATCGCCCCATACTTTCAGCGCTTTGACTATTCTCCAGGGCGGAAGGTGGCCGACCAGTTCCCTGAGTTGGGCGGTGACATCGTCAGAAAGGTCCACCGCGTCTTCTGAGCCCCATTGCAGATGCATCACGGCCCTAAGCAACTCGGTGGTCTGCCGGTGCAGTTGGCGTAGGTCAGTGCCGCCCCAAGCGGTTTTGTTCACCGCTGTAAGTGCGGCCGACGTGTTTCCCATGAGCAGGTATTTGACCAACTCTAGGGAACTCCCGCTGTTGTCCAGGCCTAAGAACTCCTCGACCTGCTTCAGCGTAACGCCTTCGGTCGAGGACACGACCAACTGTTCCAAGAGGTTTTCCGCGTCTCGCAGGCTGCCGGCGGCGTGGCGGGCCACCTGGCGCAGAGCCTCCGGTTCGGCGCTGACACTCTCAGCTTCGGCTATGTCAGCCAGGCGGCCATAGATCAACTCAGAGCTGATCCGTCGAAAGTCAAAACGCTGACACCTTGAGATGATGGTTGGCAGGATCCGGTGGGCCTCAGTGGTACACAGAACGAAGATCACGTGGGGCGGCGGCTCTTCCAGAGTCTTTAGAAACGCGTTGGAGGCCGCGTCGGTCAACATGTGGGCTTCGTCGATGATGTAGACCTTCCGCTTACCATGTGCCGGCGCAAAGTTCACCTTATCCCGGATGTCACGTATCTCGTCGATGCCCCGGTTGCTGGCGGCGTCAAGCTCAATTATGTCCATGAACTGGCCGCTATTGACCGATCGGCAGTTGGCGCAAGCGTCGCAGGGGTCACCGTCTTGAACGTCTAAACAGTTGGCTGCTTTGGCAATGATCCGGGCGGTGGTGGTCTTGCCGCAGCCTCTGGGTCCGCAGAACAGGTAGGAGTGGGAGATTCGCCCCAGCCGTATGGCTTGGCGTAGTGTGGCTGAGACGTGTTCCTGTCCCACCAACTGGCTAAAGTTGGTCGGCCGCCATTTACGGTAGAAGACCTGGGCGGCGTTGGCCGGTTCAGTGATGCCCTGGCCGGTCATGACAGATTCGTCTCCATCTTGCGGGTTTAATGTGCCGTGAGTGCCTAGCGTTCCGTGGGTGTTCAGCGTTGAATGTTAAATGTTGCCAGTGCAGTCCGTTCTTTAGACTGCATCAGCTCGGATTCTTCGGGCTCAACGTGGTCGTGGCCAGTTAGGTGCAGTACTCCATGTACTACCAGAAGGGCCAACTCATGTTCAAGGGGCACGCCCCGCTGGTCCGCCTGGCGTTGAGCCTGAGGGTAGGACACGATCACCTCGCCTAGGGGCAACAGCTCATCGGGCGGCATGACAAAATCGAAGTCCCCGGCGCCTTCCGGCGGTTCTTCTTCGCCTTCCCAGTGACCCGCGTGGTCCGCGGAGAAAGAGAGCACGTCAGTCACCTCGTCCAGCCCCCGAAACTGGGCGTTCAGGCCTCTGACCGTTTCATCGTCGGTAATGAGTAGGCTCATTTGTGCCGCCTCCGTCCCATCCAGTGCCACATCCAGGGCAGCATTTGCGATATTGGTTAGCCAACGTTCGGCCGGCGCGCCCGGAAAATCTCCCGGTAGTTCTATCAGGCTTTCTCGCTGGAAATCGCTGAGGATACTGCCGATAAAGGGTTCATCCACGGATAGGTAGACCTGACGGTTTTGTTGGCTGCTCAAACGCGAGTCACGAGCCTGGAGAAGGGGTTCCAACGGTAGTTTTAGGCTGGATTTGAGGTTATGCAATCATAGCATGCTGGTTGGAAAGCGGACAAGGAAGCCGCGTCCTTTCCGCGTATTTTCCGCGTGCTTTCTGGAAGGACAGCATCCAAATCGACGCTACTGCATCATATTTCAGGAGTTCTATTTTGATAGCGAGATATTCGATGCTCGTTCTTGATTCTCGTCTACTACCCTCGTCTACTACCCTCGTCTACTACCAAGGAGGTCCGGCATTGGCTAGAGCTAAACGGAGAAGAAGTGGCCGAGTGTCAGCCGCTGCACGCCAGGGCGCACAAGATAATCAAAGGAAATTCATGAAATACGGTCTAGGTGCAGCGGCGGTGACTGCGATGGTGGCGCTGATCGCATTTGCGGTGGCATCCACCAACGGTGGTGGCGGCGTTGGTGAAGCCGCGCCTGATTTTGAGTTCAGCATGTACCAAGGCGTGTCTGAGGTCGGCTTCAGCGAGGGCAACTTATCCAGCATCCAAGGTCAGCCAATGGTGCTGAATTTCTGGGCTGGGTTGTGCCCGCCGTGCCGGGCGGAGATGCCTCAGTTCCAGGCATTCTACGAAGGATTCGGCGACGAGTTCCTGTTGTTGGGCATCGATA
>JAQBXL010000142.1 GCA_027624135.1 Chloroflexota bacterium | reverse complement strand
CGGCTGCGGCGGACTGATCCGCCATTAGCCCGGAAGGGAATTTCCACAGGTTTTGACAAGAGCTCGATGGCCGCACCGGCCCATTATGGAAATGACCGGCTTTTCGTCTACTTGCGCCTGGATGGCGAAGACAACAATGAGCTGGACACAGCCATGACAGCCATCGAATCGTCGGGGCAGCCGGTAGTGCGATTGGGCCTACGGGACGTCTTTGACATCGGAGCGGAGTTTTTTCGGTGGGAGATGGCTACAGCCGTAGCTGGCTCCATCCTGGGCATCAACCCTTTCGATCAGCCCAACGTTCAGGCGGCGAAGGGCATGACGGAAAACGTGCTGGAGCAGTACGAAAGCGCTGGAGAATTACCCGCGATGGAGGACCCTGGGTCGATCAAAGACCTACTGAATATGGTTGGGCCGGGAGACTACCTGGCAATCATGGCCTACGTGCCGCAGACGCCCGAACTCGATCTAGCCCTTGACCGGCTGCGCCACAAGATTACTGAGCGCCATGGCATCGCGACGACTATGGGGTACGGTCCCCGCTTCCTGCACTCCACGGGTCAGTTACACAAAGGCGGGCCAAGTTCAGGTCTGTTTCTCCAATTCACGGCGGACCACCCGAAAGACATCGACATCCCCGGCACACCGTTCACCTTTGGCGTGTTGGCCGACGCTCAGGCCGTGGGCGACCTGCGGGCATTGAAGAGCTCCAACCGCCGGGCGATCCGCGTTAACCTGGGTTCCGACTTTGAGGGAGCGATACTCAGGTTATTAGACGAGATGAGCTAGTCGACATCTATAAACACCGTGTTGCTATCGGTGGAAGCCAGACGTTGCCCAATCACGGCCTGATACTCGGGTGAGTTGTACCATTTCCGGGCTTGGTCGCTGCTTTCGAACTGCACCATAGAGATGCCCATGGGGGACCAGTCACCGTCACCCGGGTCGACTCCAGAACTCACGAAGACCGTCTTGCCGCCGTATTTCTTGATGGTCGGCTCGGCAATACGTTGGTAGGCTCCAAAGGCTTCCTGGTCTTTGATCCCATGGATCATGCCCATAAAATATCCTGGCATTCCACTTTCCTATTCGAACTCGGGTTACTTGAACGGGTCTGGATTGTGAAACTCGTCGCCGTCGATGATCAAAACGGCACTGTCAGCAGAGCTAAAGCGCTGCCCGATGACCGCCTGATACTCGGGTGAGTCGTACCACTTCTGGGCCTGTTCGACGCTTTCAAATTCCAGCATTACTACGCGGTGGGGAGACCAACCACCATCGGCCGGGCGCAGCTTGGCGCTGTCTATCACCAGCTTGCCGCCGTATTGGAGAACCGAAGGTCCTGCGGCTCGCTGATAAGCGGCGAACGCGTCCTGATTCTTGATCTCTTGGAGTTGGCCTATTACGTATCCCGGCATATTCCCTCTTCAAGCGTAGAGCTAGAGTTCGATCCAATCCAGCCGCGTGAAGTGCTGTCAATCTTATTGGGCTACACTTCCAGCGGGGTGTCGTCCCGGTTGGCCCATTCACCCATGGAGCCGTCGTAGTTCTTGGTGTTGTTGTAGCCGACCAATTGCATGACGAACAAACTGTTCGCCGCCCTTATGCCACCCTGTCAATACGTGTAAACGTTCTTGTCCGGCGTGATGCCGTGTTCGCTTAATATCCGGCGAATCTCGGCCTCGGGTTTGAACTCGTTGGTCTCCGAGTCCAGCAGGTTGAACCACTCCAGATGCACCGCCCCGGGAACGTGGCCGACACGCTTGTTGCCGCGGCTGTTGCTGCTGTCCCATTCGCCGTCGCTGCGCACATCCCAGATCACCGAACCGCCAACCTCGCAAACCTGCTTCAGTTCATCGACCGTGACCAGCTTGGAGTCGTCACGTTTGGGAGTGAAAGTGACCGATCTTGGCGCGGCCTTGCCAAAGTCCACGGCGCCGCCGTTGGCGATCCAGGCACGCCACCCGCCATTCAATATCTTGACGTTGGTGTGGCCATAGGTGTTCAAGGCCCACCAGAGCCGGGCGGCGGTCAGGCTTCTAGAATGGTCGTAGGTGATGACCAGTGTGTCGTCACCGATACCTAGACCTTCGCACATGGCCTTGAACTGTTCGGGATTCATCAGTACCAACCGGCCCGAGTCCGGGTCCTTCTCGTAATTGTCAGGAACCAGGACAGCGCCAGGGATGTGGCCCCGCGCAAAGGCGGCTTCCACTTCGCAGTCGACGATCACCACGTTGGCATCGCCTTTGTGGGCGTCAACCCAGGCGGCGTCCACCAGTAGTTCAGAGCGCGTGTATACCTCAGTCGCCATGATCCCTCCTGAACACTCTTTTTCAAAGACTCCGGTATAGATTCCAGACCAAATGCTTCACCGGCAGGCAGTCACGCCCAGATTGTAGGTGATGAGATATAGGCGGTCAATCGAAAATCAGACGAGGGCTGCGAGGCTACCATGCCTTGCCGTGATAATAGGCGGGGTTTAGAATAGGGCGATTCAAAATCGAAATCGGCGGACAATGCCGTTCGTCGCTCCGGAGCATTCACGATCTATGAAATTCGGTATGTTTGTATTGCCCTCCTGGCCCCAGCGGGACCCCTCGCACCAGGGCCGTATCTTCCACGAAATGATCGAACAGATCCAGTACGCAGAGGAGTTGGGATTCGAATCAGTCTGGTTGGCTGAGCACCATTTCACCAGGTTCGGAATTGTCCCCTCAGCTCTGCCGTTGGCCACCTACGTTGCTGGCCGCACCAAGAAGATTCGCATCGGCACGGGCGTGAGCGTCCTAAACTTCCATGACCCGGTATTCATGGCCGAAGAAACCGCGATGATGGACCTACTGAGCGACGGCCGGCTCGACTTCGGCATTGGCCGGGGTCAGGTGGTCTACGAGTACGCCAACTTCAAGGTGGACTACGAAACCAGAACCCAGCGGTTCAACGAGATTGTGGACATCATCTTGGGCTTATGGAGCACCCCTGGGTTCACCTACCACGGCGAGCATTATCAGGTGGACGACCTCACCATCGCGCCGTCTCCCATCCAGAAACCTCATCCGCCGATGTACCTGGCAGTGTCGAGGACTCCGGGCACGATCGACGACGCTGTGACCAGGGGCCTTCCCATGCTGACCAGCGCCAACACACCCGACGAAGACGTGCTCGGTCTTCGTGATCTATATGCCGCCAGATGCGCTGAGGCGGGCGTAGTGCCCAAATGGGACGACATGCCGTTCTTCAGGGTTACTTACGTCGCGGAGGACCAGAAAACGGCCGAGAATGACCCTCGTGACGCTCTGGCTTGGGTCGCCGACTTGAATGGCTACCGCCGCACGCTAACCGGAGGGAGCGAGATCTACGCCGACCTGGACCACTGGATCAAAACCCGGCCGGAGGACCCGCCCAGTCACGAATCACGGCTGGAGTCCACCGCTTATTTCGGCACACCGGACCGGTTGGTGGAGCGGCTCAAGAACCTGCGCGACCAGCACAACGTCCAATACTACACGGCCCATTTCTCCTACGGCGACCTGGACCACGAAAAGGTCATGCGTTCCATGAAATTGTTCGCCGAAGAGGTGATGCCCAAATTCCGGTAGCCGTAGCCTTAAGGGCGTTTAAAAGAGCTGACGGCTGATAGCTGAAAGCTGAAAGCTGGTAGCTAAGGAGCTTGAGAATGGTTCAGCAAGGACAGATCGACCACCTGCTTAAAGAGACCGGCCAGATACTGCCGCCTCCCGCCCTGGTCCAGCAAGCTTTCGTGCAGGACTTCGACGCCGCCTACAAGGCCTCGATAGACTCCCCGGAGGACTTCTGGGAAGGTGTGGCCAAAGAGCTGTCCTGGTTCAAGCCCTGGGACAAGGTGTTCCAGTGGGACTACCCTACCTTCAAGTGGTTCCTGGGCGGCAAGTGCAACATCACCTACAACGCCCTGGACCGGCACCTGACCAACGGCAACAAGAACAAGGCGGCCTTCATCTGGCTGGGCGAAGACGGCTCCGAGCGGGTATTCACCTACGGACGCCTGGCCCAGTTGGTCAACCGGTTCGCCAACGGCCTGCGCTCCCTGGGCGTGGCCAAAGGAGACCGGGTGGTGATCTACATGCCGCTGTCGCCAGAGGGGGCCATTGCCATGCTGGCCTGCGCCCGCATCGGGGCCGTGCACAGTGTGGTCTACGCCGGTTTCAGCGTGGGGGCTCTGCGGGACCGCATCCTAGACGCTCAAGCCAAGGTGGTTATCACCGGTGACGTTGGCTACCGAAGAGGCAACGAAGTCGACCTGAAAGGCATCTGCGAACAGTCCGTTAATGGGTTGGACTTGGTCGAACACGTCGTGGTGTGGAACCGCAAGGGGCCGCCTGAGTCTCCCATGGCCAAGGAAGTGGACTTCGACCAACTGATGGCCGAGAGCAGCATCGACTGCCCAGCTGAGGAAATGGACTCGGAAGACCCGCTGTACATCCTCTACACCAGCGGCACCACCGGCAAGCCCAAGGGCGTCCAGCACGTCCACGGCGGCTACATGGTGGGCACCTACTATCATTTCAAGACCTTTTGGGATGTTAAAGACGACGACGTGTACTGGTGCACCTCGGACATCGGCTGGGTGGTGGGCCACAGCTACATCGTCTACGCCCCCCTGGTGGCCGGAGCAACGACCGTATTTCGGGAGGGGGCCATCGACTATCCCCATCCCGGCGTTTTCTACGAGACCATCGAGAAATACGGCGTGAACGTGATCTTCACCGCGCCCACAGCATTACGCATGCTCATGCGCTACGGCGAGGAATACCCTCTCAAGTACGATCTCCGTTCGCTGAGATTCCTCACTTGCGCCGGCGAACCGCTGAATCCCGAGGCCCTGAAATGGACCTACGAGTTCATCTGCGGCAACGGCGACTGGGGTCACATCGTTGACAACTGGTGGCAGACCGAGACCGGCGGACCGTGCCTGGGCACCACCGCCACCATGCCCGTGAAGCCGGGCCGAGTGGGACGTCCGCTGCCGGGAGCATCGATGGACATCGTCGATAGGGAGGGTCAGCCGATCACCGAGCCCGATAAGGGCGGGCTGTTGGTCATCACACACCCGTTCCCCCATTTCTTCCGCACGGTCTACGGCGACCCGGACCGGTACGCCAAGGACTGGAGCACCATCCCCGGCGTGTATCTGACCGGCGACGTGGCCCTGCGCGATGCCGATGGCTACTACATGGTTGTGGGACGCGCCGATGATGTGCTGAACGTGGCCGGACACCGTATCGGCTCAGCCGAGGTCGAAAGCGCCTTGGTCTCGCACCCGGCGGTGGCGGAGGCCGCGGTCATCGGCAAGCCCGACGAACTGCGCGGCGAGATCATCAAGGGCTTCGTGACCCTGCGCATGGGCCAAGAACCATCGGAAGAGATGGTTGCCGCATTGAAACTGCACGTTCGCGGCGAACTGGGTCCCATCGCGGTCCCTGCCGAGCTTGAGTTCATGCCCACTCTGCCCAAGACCCGCTCCGGCAAGATCATGCGCCGCCTACTGAAAGCCAACGAGTTGGGCCTGGATCCGGGGGACATAACGACGCTGGAGGAGTAAGAGCTTCGGCGTTATCCTTGTTGATGTCGTACACACTCTAAAATATGGTAGAAAAGCTTTGTATTAAAATTTTTCTTTAGGTAGGCAAGATAACGAGGCTCACATGGGAAGATTAAAAATTTTGGCGAGCGGTAAATCACCACAAGCGCAAGCGCAGGCCCGAGGGAAACTATTCGAAGATTTGATGACGTTGGTGCTTCGTGATTACGGATATCAAATTGATGAGATTTCGAACGTCAATTATGCCGGAATGGAAATTGACATAGAAGGCAAATCAATAATCACGGAAACGCCTCTTTACGCTGAGTGCAAGTGCTATGAAACCGAAGTTGATTCGCCAAAGTTCCAGGCGTTCTTTGGGAAATATATGACGCGCTGGTTTAAAGATAATAAGTGCCAAGGACTATTTGTTGCGCTGCCAGGAGTCAATAGTCACGCAAAAGGGTTTTACCGTGATAACTGTGAGGGGAACTCCCAGATCACCTTTCGGCTCATAGAAGAAGAGGCAGTGATTGCCGCAATGTATGGGAGCCAAGCGGTGAAGCGGCAAGAGACGTTTGCAGCGTCAATAGAGCAAGGTATGGGAATCCCAGGCGACTGGCTAATCCTTTATACTGATAAGGGTTGTTTTTGGGTTCAGTATGTCATCCCACCAGGGACTGAAATCGCGACCTCGTTGGCGCTTTTCGATGGAAAGGGCAATTTTATTTCAAGCCTGGAAACTGTTGATTATCTTACCCAACTTTATCCTGAACTCGACGATTTCGAGGATATTCCATTCAATGATGAACAGTCTGTTGTTGGAGAATCCTCGAAAGAGGACGCTGAGCAGATTGTAGAAGTCAGAGGAAGCTCGGCTTGTTTTGAGTACCAGTTTCCGGCTTCGCCAGAATATTTTGTCGGCCGGGAGGCAGTGTTAGGTGGACCCGGAAATTCGGACAGGTAGCTAAGTGAGGGTCCTGCTCCTAAAATACGCACAGC